>NZ_JBPYCU010000006.1:0-243478 GCF_051846955.1 Cellvibrio sp. ARAG 10.3 | reverse complement strand
GATACGCATTCACCCGGCTCGGGTGTTGAAGTTGGTAGCTAATCAACTTCTTCAGAGAGATACAAGGTCGGGTTAGCGGCGGAGCCGCGTAACCCGACATCGCCCTTGCTCAGAAAGCCTCAATCAAAAAGCTACTCCTAAAAACCTACTCCGCTACAACCTCCACCCAATACCCTTTGGTCTTCGCGTGAATTTTTTCATCGTACATGGCGTTGGCTTGCCAGGCCGGCAGATAAAACTTGCCGGCATAGGATGCATTCAATATTACCCGCACAGTCACGCTGGTTTGATTGCGGTCATTGTAGCGGTATGACCAATAGTAATCGCGCCAGAGGCTGAAATAACTCAATACGCGGTCGTCGCGAATATCCATGTAATCCAGCCCCTGCGGCAGCTGCGCGCCTTCCAGGCGTTCATTGCGAATTTGCCAGCCACTGGGCATGACTAGCGTGAGTGCAATATCCTCCACCCGACTGACCGGCAATGCGGCAAAGTCGGCACTCACTGTGACTTCGGCAATAAAATCTGTTCCCTGCGGCAAGGATTCAACGGACAACGGCTGGTTATCCACCGTCATAAAATCCACCGCGATATTTAATCCATGACGGCTCGCCGCTTCTTCCAGATTGGCCGGAATGCCGCGATTACTGACCAGCACCCGCAGGTTGTGATCGTCGTCGTTGCGTACCTGTAACTGGCTCTGTTCCAACGCCTGCCGATAAAAGGTTTCCGTGGCCTGGATGTTTTGCCACTTACCATTGGTATCAATCGCAAACCGCAAGTCATCGCCCGCGCCGGTGTGCTGCGCAAATTCACTCATGGCCAACAAGGCCCACGCGAGACTTTGCGTGCTGTACCAATTGCCGCTGGATAATTCGCTCGCAATGCTTTCCGCCAGCTGCCAGGTCGCATCGTCTTTTGCTTGATCATTACGCACACGGGTAATCAGCATGACACTGCGGTCGCGCAATTCCGACCCGTAGGTATAGCCGGAGACTTCATAGTTCGGCACCTGGTCACCCACATTGGCCAGCACATCCGTCGCCGCATCTTTTAAACCCATGTGTTGATAGGTCAACGACAATAAACGCATGGCGGTGATGTTGTAGCGATGGTCGGTGGGGCGACGCAGTTGTTCGCGCAGGCGATTCATCGCCGGCAACTCGGCTTTGTCTGCCAGGGCTAACGTGTACAACCGGTAAGCCGCTACGGTGGCATCGTAATCCTGCTGTTGGCCGCGATAATTTCTTGCCAGGTCGCGCTGGTAATTGATCCATTGATCCAACAAACCGGTGGGCACCGCATGACCGACACGTTTGGCCTCCAACAGGAAATGGCCCGCATAGCTCGAAGCCCAATCGTTGACGTAACTCGCGCCCGGCCAATAACTGAAACCGCCGTTGCCCTGCTGGAAACTCGCCAGTTTATTAATCGCGGCGCGCACATTTTTTTCGATGTCGGCTGTCTGTGCATCAGTCAATGCGACAAGGCTTGCCAGACGCAATTGCGGAAACGCCGCCGACACCGTTTGTTCAAGACAACCGTGGGGGTAACCAATTAAATAATCCAGCCGTTTTTCCAGATTCAGCGGTGGCAGGGTACCGACTTCCAGTGTGGTTTGATTGGTACCGGCCATGCCGTGGGGCGTTAACGGAGATTGCCAGGTTTCACCGGGCGCGAGTAATTTGCTTTCCCAGATCACCGACGGTGGATTGGCCGCGCGCGATTCGATAAAGATTTCCTGTTGTGCCATTTCATCACCGCTACGCGCGGTAATCATGACACGACCTTTACCGATACGATCATTCACCTTCAGGCGCAGGCTCGCAATCGCATCGCCGGGGTTGTCGAACGCCAGTGCGGCCTGTTTGTCGATCACGGTAAAGATGTCATTGGCCTCAACCGCAATATCGACGGATTTAATCGCTGCATCACTGACAAATACATTGACCGGCAGTGTCACCGCTTCACCCGGGCCAACCACCCGCGGCAGTGTGGCAAACAGGACAACCGGCTGCGTTACCGTCACGGATTTTTCCGCACTGCCGTAGGCGTTGACTTCACCTTCATCGCCCGCCACCACCATCACGCGCACGGCGCCCATGTAGGGTGGCAAGGTCACCTTGTGTGCGCGGCTAGCCTTTGCCTCCAGCGTAAAGGGTCCCATAAATTTCACGATGGGCGGAAAGCGACGTTCACGGCGTTTGTTGTCTGCGTCCTGATCGGCATCACTGCCACCGATGGCCAGCACGCGCTCCAGGGACGCGCCATACGCACCCACCACCTGATCAAATAAGTCCCAGGTCATCACGCCCAGTGCTTCGCGGCGATAAAAATGTTGATGGGCTTTGGGCACAGTGAAGCCGGTCAGTCCCAACAAACCTTCATCCACAATCGCCAGGGTGTAGGTCATGGCGCGTTGATTTTTTTCACTCACGCTCACGGTAAATTCTGTTTCCGGTCGCACCTCGTCCGGCACATCAACTTGCGGTTGCAATTGCGTGGCCGGGTCTTCCACCAACAGCGGCACTATGCCGTAAAGACGCATGGGTGCATCGCTCTCACGCGCCTGGTGCGGCAGCAACAAGGCAAGATTTACGTAAGTGTTGGGTGCCATCTCGGCGGTAATCGGGATGCGAATCTCGGCCTGATCCGGTTTAAGATCGAGCCAGCGATGCTCAAGCACACGGCTACCGTTTTCAAGGCTGAGCAATACCCGGCCCTGTTGACTTTGCGGTAAGCGGACTACCGCTGTATCGCCCACCCGATAATTTTCTTTATCGGTGGTCAACATCAACTGTGTAGCGGAATCAGGATTTTTTTGCTCGCTCCAGCTCCAGCCGAGGTACACAATTTGTCCGGCACAATGATCGCCCTGCGCGTCGCATACGCGAATTAAATGGCGGCCCCATTCATAGGTATTTTTCGCCAACGTCCAACGCGCGCGGCCATGACTGTCCGTGGTGAGTTTTGCCTGGCTTACCGGCGTATGGTTTTGATTACCCACATAACTGGCGAGATCTTCACTGTCCTGATCCCACCACCAGCGCCAGCCGATTTCATACACGGTGACATTCAGCGCGCGATTGGCGATTGCCTTGCCGTCGCGCCCGAGGCTCACAAAGGTCACCTCGTGATCCGAATCGCGACTGATCGCATCTTGATAACCGTCGCCCTTGGGCACCATTACACCGACCCAGTTATCGTAGGGCAACAAATCAAAACGGCGCAGTGTGGTGCTGAAATTGCCGCTATCTTCAAACACGCGCGTAACAAAGGTAGCGGACAACATGCCAGGCGGCGGCGACTCCACCGGTACATTCAAGGAAAATTGCGCACGCCCTTGGGCATTTAATTTTCCGTCAAACACTTTTTGCGAACTGCCTTCAAAACTGCGCGCCGGATCATCAAAGCTGAACTGATCGAAGCCATCAAAACGTGTGACTTTTGTACTGAGTTTTACTTCGGCATCCGCCTTCAACTGATTAGCCACCGCGCCGTGTAACCATTGTCCGAACAGGTTAACCTGTGCAGGCATAGCCGATAAACGCAAGGGCGTTTGATCAAGTGTTAAATCCACTTTCAGACGGTTTGGTGTAATGGTTTCAACCTTAAGGATTTTATCGAAATAGCGGTTGCCTACATGGACCACCACTCGCCAATTGCCGGTGGGTGCATTTTCTTCAGTGCGTAATTGAAAGCTGTAGAAATTATTGACCGGTTGTACATTGGTAAGGCTGGCCACTTTGTTGCCGCGCGGATCAAATAAATCCAGCTTGACCGGGTGGTCCGCCGGCAGGCGTTGTTCTTTGTCCTGCAAGATAAACGTCAGAAAGATATCGTCGCCGGGGCGCCAGACATCGCGCTCGCCGTAGATAAAACCTTTTAACCCGCCTTTAACATTTTCACCGGCCACATCAAATTGATTGGTGGGTAAGGCTTCGTTGCGTGGCACGCGTAAAAAGCCCATTTTTTTATCACGCTCTGCAGTGACATAAAAAGGCGTGCCGTCGGTGGTGACCTCGGTCATTCCGTAGCGATCCGTTTTAGCGGAGCCGATCACTTGCTGCTGATAGTTGAATACCTTGATATCGGTGTTCGCCAAAGGCGCCGCATCATTTAATCCGGTGGTAATCACATGCAGGGTATTGCCGGTACCACGCTTGGCCATGATGCCGATATTGGACACCATAAAAGTGCGGCCACTGCTGACATTATCGCCGTAGGCGTAATAGGCATCGTGACAAGGATTGTTGCGTTCACTGTAATTCCAGTAACCACTGGATTCGTAATATTGACGATACCAATCCGGCTCCTGTTCGCGGGCGTAGTAATCCAATCCATCGTAATTTTCCGGCATGGCCGTGGTGGGTTCCGCTGGCCGCTCGCTTTCGCATTCGTAGATGGCATTGCTGCGATCCACACGCAATTCCAGCCGCACTAAACCGTCCGGGTGTTGCGCCATCAAGTCGGTCAGGTCGAGGTTGAAACGCTGACTGGCTTCGCGCGGAATATCCGGCAGGCGGTAGGTTTTACGCCACAAATATCGGCCGGTACTGGTATCGGCCACATCCGTGGCCAGGTTGTAGCGCTGTAAAAACTGGCCGATGTTATTTGCGTAAACTTTAAACGCAATCACCTGCACCGAATCCACGCCCACGGCTTCAAAGGGCACAGAGATTTGTGAAGCCGGCGGCAGGATACTGCTGTTGCCTGTAAAATTTACGCCGGGTTTGGCCACCGCCATCATCAAGGTATGGTGATAATCCTCCGGGAGATTTTTTTGCTGGCTACTGCGTAGCATGGATGACACCACGAGCTCCGCTTCACCATTTAATGGCTGCGCGGGATAAACGCGCAAGCGACTGCCGTCCACTTGTACCCGCACATTATCCTGGTTGGCCAGACGCACCAGACCGCGTAGATTTTGCCGAGCATCCAGCGGCTCGGAAAAATCAACTTCTACATAAATGTCCGGGTGACGCACCACCCGCGCGTGGGTGACCAAAAATTGATTGATCGCCGGCACCGTAATATCGCGCGCACCTTTTTCGTCGGAGCCGATCGCGCTGCCATCCCATTCCAGGCGCAGGCTGCCGGCTTCGGCGCGGCGGGGAATATCAGCGAGGGTAAAGCTGTAGGTTTTGTTGTCGCCCTGGGCTTGCCAGGTCATCGGCAGCGTATTTCCACCGAGGCTCGCCGACAGAATTTTTTCCACCGCCCTGGCATCGGCACTGTCGGTCGTTATCAATTGACCCGACAGTGTCATGCGGTCATCCGCGTTTTGCTGGCTCACCAAGCCGTCGATCTTCAGATCGAAATCCTGCTTGATGGTATGCACCTGCACATCGAACGTCGGCATGTCTTTATCCACACCTTGCAGATGTTTATTGCGCACGCTGAGCGTGAACTGGCGATCATTGGGCAGGCGGGTGTTGGGGGTAATGCGCAGTTCATCCACCGCTGTGAAGACGGCCGTCACCGGATGATCCGGCTTCAATACCACCAGGCCGTCCACCGGCTGATTGAGTTTTTCTTCATCCACCACCGGATGGCTGAAACGAATCACCATCGGCGCATCCGTCGCCACCCAGCGCCGCGGGTAATCGACAATATGAGCATCCCAGGCGGAGGTCGCGGCCTCTTCACCGGGCGTATCTTCAGGCGGGGTATCCGTGGTGCGATCACAAGCGGTAGCAACAAACAGAAGGGTTAGCAGCGCAAACAGTCTGCGGGCGGTGAGTAACATCATTGCCGATTCCTTGTCGGTGGTGTGTCAGTGTGAATGTCTATTTTTAGATTGCGTAACAGTATGGTTCAGACTGTGGTGAATATCGTTTGGTTGCACCACAAAATATGGCTTTATTCTGCATTGAGTTCCCGCCTTAACAATGCCTGGGCATCCGCTAACAACTCCTCAACCTGCTGTCGCTCGTCGTTGGTGAGGATTTTATAACCGCGCGGTTGCTGTACAACGGCATCCCACCAGGGCCAGCCGTAACCCCAGCGGTAGGTGGTGACCCAGAAGGGGCTGCCGCCCCAGCGGACATTGCTGTACACAAAACTTCCCAGCATGGGCGAGGCCGCTTCGTTGATACACAGTTCCAGTCGGCGATCCGATAACTCGCGCTGTTTCTCGGTGCCGCCGAGCCAGTAGTCAAAGTCGTGGGCCACACAGCAGTGGCGCCAGCGCGGCAGGTCGCCGGGCAGGCCATCGAGCATCATGCTGCAGCCGTCGGTGGTGAAGTGTGCGAGTGTATTTAGCTGCGCCAGGGTCGGCGCAGCCCACACTGTCCAGCACATGATGATCAGGCCGATCCTGATGGCACCCATGATGTTTCCGCCCCCGTGGCTGGTGTAAACGCTCCGGCATTGTACAATAGCCGCCTTTGTCTCCGCCGCTCACCGCCCTGGACCTTGCTATGAACGAGAAAAAAACCACCCATTTTGGTTTTGAAGAAGTTGCCGTTGACGAAAAAGCCGGACGCGTAGCTGACGTGTTTCATTCCGTCGCCGCCAAGTACGATGTGATGAACGACCTGATGTCCGGCGGTATCCACCGCCTGTGGAAGCGCTTCACCATTGAAGTGTCGGCGGTGCGCAGCGGCCATAAAGTGCTCGACATTGCCGGCGGTACCGGCGACCTGAGTTACCAGTTTGCCAAGCGCGTCGGCAGCGACGGTCTGGTGGTGTTGGCGGATATCAACGAATCCATGCTCAACGTGGGCCGCGACCGACTGATTGATCGCGGTGTGGCGGGCAATATCCAGTTTGCCCAGGCCGATGCCCAATACCTGCCCTTCCCCGACAACACCTTCGATTGCATCACCATCGCTTTCGGCCTGCGCAATGTAACGGACAAGGACCTGGCCCTGCGCGCCATGTTGCGTGTGCTCAAACCCGGCGGTCGCCTGCTGGTGCTGGAATTTTCCAAGCCGCAGAACAGCCTGCTGGAAAAGGTGTACGACACCTATTCATTCAAGGTCCTGCCGCTCATGGGCCGCTTGATTACCAACGACGCCGACAGCTACCGCTACCTCGCCGAATCCATCCGCATGCACCCGGACCAGGCAACCCTGAAAGCCATGATGGAAGACGCGGGCTTTGTAAATACCGAATACCACAACATGACCGGCGGCATCGTCGCGCTGCATAAAGGGATCAAACCCTGATGGATGCCACCCTCTCCACGGCGGCTCTCGCCGGACTGGAAAAACTGATCAACACCGCCCTGCGCTATGATCCCGGCACCCGCATTGCCCTGGCGAACCTCGCGGATCAGGTGCTGGCGATCCAGGTCACCGCGCCGGCATTTACGGTTTACCTCACGCCCGACGACGCGGGCATTCGCCTGATGGGCCATTGGGAAGGCGAGGTTCACACCCGCTTGCGCGGCTCCCTGCCCGCCCTGGCGCGCCTGGCTCGTAGTGAACAGACGACCTTTGCTGACAGCGGTGTAGAGGTGATGGGAAACACCGGGTTGCTGGTAGATTTGCAGCTCCTGCTGAAGAATCTGGATATCGACTGGGAAGAAGCACTGACGGAAATCCTTGGCGATGTGGTGGGACACCAGGGCGCACAGATGCTGCGCAGCGGCGCGCGTTATACGCAGGATCGTGCCGGTGAGGTGAAGCGTTTAGTGAGTGAGTTTTTGACCGAAGAATTAGGCACCTTACCTTCCAGAAATGAATTGGAAGGGTTTTATCAGGATGTGGATGACTTGCGCTTGCAGGCGGATCGTTTGGAAGCGCGGATCAAACAGTTTTTAAAGAACAGGACACCGTAGGTCGGATTAGCCGAAGGCGTAATCCGACAAATACTCAGATATTTATAACTTGTGCCTCACCCTAAATCGCGTCGGATTACGCCGCTACGCGGCTAATTCGACCTACATGAGAACGCGGTGGTGGCCGAGGATCGGGTGAAGGTAGGTGAGACCATCACCCGCAGGGATGCGGGTGTTGAGCCTACATGGACGACCCACAGGGATGTGGGAAGTGTCCCGAAGCGCCGGGAGCGCGTAGGGGCCGTATTCACGGCGTGTCTCACCTGCCTTCACCCGGTCCTCTCCCCAAATTAATTAAAAAGGATTCACGTGATCGTATTGCTTCGTCTTCTGACTATCCTGCGCGTTTTCCTGCGTTATCGTCTGGATCAAATTTTGCCGACGGAACAATTGTCGCTCCGCATTCGGTTATTGCTGCTGCCCTGCAAATTATTTCCCACACCGTCCCTGAATCGCGGTGAACGCTTGCGGCGGGCGTTTGAAGATCTGGGGCCGATCTTTATCAAGTTCGGTCAGTTGCTTTCCACGCGCCCGGATTTAATTTCCGACGATATTGTGCGCGAACTCAATCACCTGCAAGACAATGTTAAACCCTTCGATGCCAATCAATTTCGTGCATTGGTGGAGTTGGCGCTGGGTGCGAAGGTCGAGGATGTTTTTCTGGAGTACGAGCAGGAGCCGCTGGCATCAGCGTCGGTGGCGCAAGTGCACGGCGCGGTATTGAAGAATGGCCAGCGGGTGGTGATCAAGATTATCCGTCCCGGTATCGAACGCATTATCGCGCAGGATGTACAACTGCTGTTGCATCTGGCGCAGTTGGTGGAAAAACACAGCCGCGATGGCAAGCGCCTGCGTCCGGTGGAGGTGGTGGAAGATTATCGCATCACTATCTTTGACGAGTTGGATCTGCAACGGGAAGCGGCCAACGCGTCGCAGCTGCGGCGCAATTTTGCCAATTCGCCCTTGTTGTATGTGCCGGAAATTTACTGGGATTACACGTGCAACAATATTCTGGTAATGGAGCGCATCCACGGCATTCCGGTCACTGATCTTGCCGCGCTGAATGCGCAGCATACCAATATGAAAAAACTGGCCGAACGCGGCGTGGAGATTTTTTTCACGCAGGTGTTCGAACACAATTTTTTTCATGCGGATATGCACCCCGGCAATATCTTTGTGGCGGAAGAACATCCTGAGTTGCCGCAATATATTGCGGTGGATATGGCCATCGTTGGCTCGCTGACGCGGGAAGATCAGTATTATCTGGCGCGCAACCTGCTGGCGATGTTCCGCCGGGATTACCGCCAGGTCGCGGAGTTGCATGTACAAAGCGGATGGGTGCCAGCCCATACCCGCGTGGAAGAATTGGAAGCAGCGGTGCGCACCGTGTGCGAGCCAATCTTTGAAAAACCCTTGAAAGATATTTCCTTCGGCCATGTGTTGATCAGCCTGTTCCGTACCGCGCGCCGGTTTGATATGGAAGTACAACCGCAACTGGTGTTGCTGCAAAAAACCCTGCTGAACATTGAAGGCTTGGGCCGCCAGCTTTATCCGGACCTGGATCTCTGGACCACGGCGCATCCCTTCCTCGAACGCTGGCTGAAGAAACGTTTCCATCCCACCACCTTGTGGAGCGAATTAAAACGCTACGCACCGGAGTGGATGGAGAAATTTCCGCAGGTACCACACCTGGTGTTTAACAGCCTGGAACAATTACAGAATCTCGGCGAAGTCGCGCCACAACTGCAGGACATTCGCGCGCAACTGGAGCGCAATGACCGCAAACGCATCCATCGCCGTCGCGGGGCCGTCATTGCGTTACTGGCATTCGGTGGCGCCATTGCCATAGCCTGGCCCGATATTGGCGATGCGGTAGTGCGCTCGGTGGATGAGGTGACGCAGACGGATATTCCGGTGGGCAGTTATATTCTTGCCGCTATCGGTGTAGCAGCCTTATGGTTCCGTCGGTAAATATTAGTAGGTTGGCTTAGCGCCAGCGTAAGCCAACGCAGTGTTGGAAAATGGGTTGCACTTGGAATTACGCGTGTATTACCTGGAGATTTGTTTGTCGGATTACGGCCTGCGGCCTAATTCGACCTACGTGATGGTGTATGGTGGTTTATCTTAAAATTTTGTTTTTTATCCTGGTGTGCGCCTTGCCGATCTTCGGCGCGCGGGATATGTGGGTGCGGCTGGATTTTATCTGGCCCGCGGTTATTTACAGCCTGCTCAGCCTGACGACGTTTTTTATTTACCGCAGTGACAAACGCCGCGCACAACAGGGTGAGCGTCGCTTCACAGAAAATTCCCTGCAACTTTTTGCACTGCTGGGCGGCTGGCCCGGTGCGCTGCTTGCGCAACAATTGTTTCGTCACAAAACCCGCAAGGTTTCATTTCAGCTTTTATTCTGGTTTATCGTCGCCCTGCACCTCGCCTTCTGGTTCGACTGGTTTCTCTCCGGCGGTCATTACTCTGCGCTGGTTTTGAAATTCCTGATGGGCCGTTAAGGTTCCCCCTGCCATATCACGCCGACCCGCTTGTCATCGGATTCATGTTAGTTAGAGCACTGACATAGCCGGCGCCTCGTCCTAGCATCGCTTGACTGCCCCTTCTTGCGCGCTGTTACCAGCGTGACATGCACCCGGTTAACAGGATGTGATGATGACCCAATCGCTGCAAGATTCCGCTACCTCTCGCAACACGGCTCGCCCCGTGTATCTGGTGGATGGTGCGCGCACGCCGTTTTTGAAAGCCCGCGGTAAACCCGGCCCCTTCTCGCCGGTGGATCTGGCGGTGCAATGTGGTCGTCCGCTGCTGTTACGCCTCGATATCCCCGCCGATGCTTTTGACCAGGTGATCCTCGGCTGCGTCAATGTGGTGGCCGGTGAGATGAACCCTGCGCGCATCGCGGCGTTACGCCTGGGGATGGGTGAAGCCATGCCGGCGTTCACTGTACAGATCAACTGCGGTTCCGGCATGCAGTCGGTTGATACCGCGTTTCGCTACATCCGCGAAGGCTCGGCGGACCTGATCCTCGCCGGCGGCACAGAGGCCCTGAGCCATGCCCCCATGGTGCTGGAGGACGAGGCGGTGAAATGGCTCGCCGGCATCCAGCAGGCCAAAAGCCTTCCCGAGCGACTGCATCAACTCGCAGGCTTCAAGCCGCACTTTCTGAAGCCGGTCATCAGCCTGAAACGCGGCCTCACCGATCCCATCGCCGAACTGAACATGGGACAAACCGCCGAAGTAATCGCTCACTTATTCGATATCACGCGGCTGCAGGCAGATGAGTATGCGGTGTCCAGCCATCACCGCCTGGCCCGCGCCCAGCAGGAGGGCTGGCTCAAACAGGAAGTCATGCCCGCCTTCAGCGATGTGGGGGAATTATTTGAACAGGACGACGGTGTGCGTCCCGACAGCTCGCTGGAGTCCCTCACCAAACTGAAACCGGTATTCGAAGCGCCTTATGGCAAGGTCACCGCCGGCAACAGTTCGCAGATTACCGATGGCGCATCCTGGCTGGTGCTGGCTTCGGAAGCGGCGCTCCAGCAATACCAACTCACACCCAAGGCAATGATCATCGACAGCGAATGGGCGGCACTGGACCCGGCGATTATGGGGTTGGGTCCGGTGCTCAGCTGCTCCAGTTTGTTGGCGCGTAACCAGTTAGGACTGGATGACGTCGACCTGTGGGAACTCAACGAAGCCTTTGCCGCCCAGGTGCTCGCTTGCCTGGCGGCCTTCAACGATCCCGATTTCTGCCGCACCGCCCTGGGCCGCGATACACCCTGGGGCCTGATTGACCGCAACCGGCTGAATATCGACGGCGGCGCCGTCAGCCTCGGCCACCCGGTGGGCACCAGCGGTAACCGGATCGTGTTGCATCTAATGAATGCCATGCAGCGCAACGGGTTCAAACGTGGCATCGCCACAGAATGTATTGGCGGTGGACAATCCGGCGCCATGTTGATTGAAGCAGTCTAGGGAGCACCTCCATGGCCGGCCACATACTTCAGACACTCTACCAACAGGAACGCCAGCTGGGCCCATTCGGCCGGGGCGACCTGGTTGATCCCGACGTGAATCCCTGGCAGCACTGGCACCTGCGCACCAATGACCAGGGCATTGCCTGGCTGGTACTCGACCGGGCAGACACGGGGACCAATTCCCTGTCGCAGGCGGTATTGGAAGAGCTGGGGCAAATCCTTGATCAGCTGTTGCTCAACAAGCCGCGCGGCCTGGTGCTGCGCTCCGCCAAAGACAACCACTTTTGCGTGGGCGCTGATATCCGCGAATTTCGCGCCCTGGAAACCACCGAGTCGGTGGAGCAGAAACTCCACGCGGCCCACGCCGTGGCGGACCGCCTCGCCAGCTTGCATTTCCCTACAGTGGCCGTGATCCACGGCAACTGCTTCGGCGGCGGGCTGGAGCTGGCACTCTGCTGTCGCTATCGCCTGGCAGTGCCCGGTGCCAGCCTGGGCTTTCCTGAGGTGCAATTAGGCTTGCATCCCGGTCTGGGTGGCACAGCCCGGGCAACTCACCTGATTGATCCGGTTGCCGCCATGACGATGATGCTCACCGGTAAACCTGTGCCCGCCACCAAGGCCAAAAAGCTGGGGCTGGTGGATGCACTGGTGCCGGAGCGCCATCTCGCCAATGCCCTTGATGCCGCGCTTAAAGGCAAGTTACCGCGTCAACAGCCCGGCCTGAAAGCCCGCCTGCTGAACAGTGCACCGGCACGACAGTTGGCAGCCAAAAAAATGCGCGAGCAAGCCGCGCAAAAAGCGGCGCCGGATCATTACCCCGCGCCGGAAGCCCTTATCGAACTCTGGGAAAGGCACGGCGGCGACAGTGCAGCCATGCGCCGCGCTGAAGTCAGTTCGTTCGCACGCCTGTTGACCGGCCACACCGCGCAAAACCTGATTCGCCTGTTTTTCCTACGCGAAACCATGAAAGGCATCGCCAAAGCACAGCCGGATTTTCACTGTAAGCGGGTGCACGTCGTCGGCGCCGGCGCCATGGGCGGCGACATCGCTGGCTGGTGTGCCTTACAGGGTATGACCGTAACCCTGTCTGACCAGAAACCGGAATCCATCGCCCGCGCGGTCAAAAACACCGCCGCGCTGTGCGATCACAAGCACCTGGGGCCAGCAGAAAAGCGGCGCGTGCTGGACCGCTTGATCCCTGACCTCAACAATCTGGGCGTGCGCACTGCCGACGTGGTGATTGAGGCCGTACCGGAAGACATCGCTATCAAACACAAGGTCTACCGCGCCATTGAGCCCAAGCTCAAACCCGGCGTCATACTCGCCACCAACACCTCCAGTATTCCGCTGGACCGGCTCAAGGAAGGTCTGCAAAACCCGGAGCGCTTGGTTGGGCTGCACTTCTTCAACCCGGTAGCCAGGATGCAACTGGTAGAGGTCGTCAGCCAGCGCGGCATCAACGAAGACACCTATCAGAAAGCCCTGGCCTTCACTGGCAAGATCAGCCGCCTGCCGGCGCCGGTCACCAGCGCACCGGGCTTCCTGGTCAACCGCGCCCTGACGCCTTATTTGCTGGAAGCCATGGTGATGCTCGACGAAGGCATTGCACCAGAAAGCATCGATAGGGCCGCTGAGGAGTTCGGCATGCCGGTGGGTCCGGTGGAACTGGCAGATCAGGTTGGCCTGGATATCTGTCTCGGTGTGGCGGATATGTTGCGCAAACAGCTTTCTACCGAGATGGCGCCCATCCCCGCTTGGCTGCGCCAGAAGGTGGAAGAAGGCAATGTGGGTAAAAAATCCGGCCAGGGACTGTATGTGTGGCAAGACGGCAAGGCGCAGAAAAAGAAAGAGGTGCCCAAGGCGCCGGATGGCACCATCAACCGCCTGATCCTGCCGATGCTCAATGCCTGTATGAGCTGCCTGCGGCTCGGCGTTGTGCCGGACGAAGACATCCTTGACGGTGCCATGGTGTTCGGTACCGGCTTTGCGCCCTTCCGTGGCGGGCCGATGCACTATGCGCGGCGCAATGGTTTTGCCGAAATTGCCATCCGTCTGGACGTGCTGGAACAGCAATACGGCGCGCGTTTCCGACCCGATCCCGGCTGGCGCAAGGGCCATGAATGAGATAAACCAGCCGCCATCGCGCTTTTCTGATCCTGATGCACTGGCCGATGCCGTGATCGAACGGGTGGGCAAACGCATCGTGCTGGGGTTGCCCCTGGGGTTAGGCAAAGCCAACGAGTTCGCCAACGCGTTGTTCGAGCGCGCCCAGGCTGATCGCAGCATCTCCCTCACCATCTTTACCGCCCTGACGCTGGAGGCGCCGCCTGCCAGCAGCGAGTTGGCGCGCCGCTTCCTCGACCCCTTGCGTGACCGTTTCTTTGGCGATTATCCCCGCCTTGCCTATGCGCGGGCGCTCAGTCAGGGTTCCTTGCCCGGCAATATCCGCGTGCAGGAATTCTTTTTACAACCGGGTAAATGGCTGGGGAATGAACAGGTTCAGCAAGATTATGTTTCGCTCAACTACACCTACGCCTTGCAGTTTTTACTCAATGCGCGGGTGAATGTGGTCGGCCAGCTCCTGGCGCCGCCGGCCGATTATCGTTCCGGTCAACTACCCGCCCAGGTCAGTTTGAGCAGCAACCCGGACATCACCGCCGACCTGCTGGATCTGCGCCGGGCGGGCCAACTAGACTGCCTGATGGTAGGGGAGATCAACCGCCACCTGCCCTTTATGCACGGCGCCGCCGAACGCCGCACCGACGAGTTCGACCTGCTGCTGGATACCGGCCCGGTGCACTTTTCCCTGTTCAAGCCGCCACAACAACCCGTCAGCCTGGTAGATCACGCCATCGGTTTACAGGTCGCGCGGTTGATCCCCGATGGCGGCACCTTGCAGATCGGCATCGGCTCCATTGGCGACGCCATCGCCGGCGCGCTGATCCTGCGCCAGCAAGACAACGACATCTTCCGCACTGGCGTGGGCAACCTGCTGGGTAATCGCAAAACCCTGCCGGGTTATGAAGCGCCCTTTCAGGAGGGGTTGTATGGGTTAAGCGAGATGCTGGTGGAAGGTTTTCTGGCGCTGATTGATGCCGGCGTTATCAAACGCGCTATCGATGGCTATCTGATGCACGCCGGTTTTTTTATGGGCAGCCCGAATTTTTACCAGATGCTGGAGCAGATGGACGCCGCTACCCGCCGCCGGATTGCCATGATGCCGGTGTCCTTTATCAATGAGCTATATGGCGACGAACCGCAAAAACGTCGCGCGCGCGTCAAGGCGCGCTTTGTCAATTCCGCTCTGATGGCGACTCTGACCGGTGCCGTGGCATCCGACGGCCTGGACAACGGCCAGGTCATCAGTGGTGTCGGCGGCCAGCACAACTTTGTGGCCCAGGCCCAGGCACTACCGGACGCCCGCTCCATCATAACCCTGCGCGCGACCCGAACACACAAAGGCAAGCTGCAATCCAATATCTGCTGGTCCTACGGCAACATCACCATCCCCCGGCATATGCGCGACATTGTGGTGACCGAATACGGCGCGGCGGATTTGCGTGGCAAAAGCGATGCCGAGGTGATCACTGCGCTGCTCAATATCACCGACTCGCGCTTCCAGCCGGCATTGGTGCAACAAGCCAAGCGTGCGCGCAAAATTCCGCAGGATTATCACATTCCCCCGCTCTACCGACACAACACGCCGGCCTATTTACACCAGGCACTGGAGCCACTCCGTGCACGGGGTTTTCTCGGCCACTTTCCTGTCGGCAGCGATTTTACGCCGACTGAACAACGGCTCGCGGCGGCGTTGAAAATCCTCAGCGAACAGCAGGGATCCTGGCGATCACTGTTGGGGCTAATTAAAAAATCCTGGCAGCAACCGCCGGATAAAACGGCCCTCGCCTGCCTGCAACGCATGAACCTGGACGCGCCTGCGTCATTGACATTACGACTTTACCGGCGCCTGTTGATTGGTGCGCTATATACGTCTTATTAAGGCAAATGTCCGGAACTCGCTTCATTCCTCCCAGTCGCACAATCAGGGCTTTGCGCTCTGTGTCATTCATCGAATCACCCACACCAGAGGAGACGAATCATGAAAGTCAGAGATGCCATGACCAGTCAATGCGAGTTCATTGAACCCGACGATAACTTGCAACAGGCCGCGCAAAAGATGCGCGATTTAAATTGCGGCTTCTTACCGATTGTTCGCCCTTCCACCGGTGCACTGGAAGGGGTGATTACTGATCGCGATATCGTCGTGCGTGCGGTGGCCGACGGGTGCGATCCGACGGAAACATTACTGAACCAGATCGAAACACCTAACGTGCTTTATTGCTACGCCGACGATGGTCTGGAGGCCGCAGCGGATAAGATGAGCGAGCAAGGCGTGTATCGCCTGGTGGTGCTCGACGCGCCGGAAACCAAACGTCTGTGCGGTGTCCTCTCCCTCGGTGATGTTGTGCGGCACAATGAAGAAATGCTCGCGGCGGAAACAGCGCGGCATATTTTGATTAATGCGGCGTGATAATCAAATGGACGAAAACGGGTTGTAGGGCGTTTTGATTTGCGATGTTTTTTTGCGAGGTATTGTTTTGCGAGGTGTTGTTGAGCGGGGTGTCGGATTACACTGCGCTAATCCGACCTACGGAAAAGCGCGCCTCATGTAGGTCGGATTAGCGCAGCGTAATCCGACAAACCTTTAGGGCACAGACTGCCCCACTAACACAGGCTGATACCGTTTCACGGTATATCCTTCAGCCGCAAATAATTCCAACAAATTGTCCGGCCCGGTGAAGTGCATCGAATCCACCAACACCATCTCAACATCCTCACTTTTTAACATCCCGGCAAATGTCGGCAGCCAGGATTTGTTGCGCTTGACGACCAACTCGCTATACAGGCCCGGTGCCTGGGTGCGTAATTTTTTTCCTTTGATTTCATCCAGCTTTTCCATATCCCCTTTACGCCAACTCTGCGTGGCTTGTTGAGTAGTTGCGGACAGGTTTTCCAATTCTTCCAGGGTTGCTTTGATTAATGCATCGGCATCCGCATCATTAGCCACTTGTAAAAAGCGAATCTGCTGGTCGATAGATTCCAGGGCAATCACCGGTTTACCTGCGCGGCGGGCGCGATAAAAATAATGCGCATCCACACCGTTGGTAAATTCCAGGCGTTTGGTTTCCATCAAGGTGAGCGTAAAGCTGGCAAAGGCGGGTTTGAACATAAACAAACTGAATACCGGTACGCGACGCTCCTGGGCAAACTTTTCCAGCGCCTGCCACACCGGCGCGGACAATACCGACTTCAAATTGCGGCCATCGGTGTACATACTCGCCTGCATGGCGCGCACCCCGAAATCCGGCTGGTTCACGGCATGGATGTCGCGCTCCACATACAGCGCATCAGCCTGGCGAAAGGCTTCATCAAATTCAGCCGGCAGGGGATACGCCGACTTTTTTAAAGCACCCAGGCTCGCACCCAACCAGAACTTATGCTTGCCGTGGGATACTTCCCAAATCGCGGCATCCGCCAGACTGGCCTGGGTAATAAACAGAAGTGCCGCCGCTGAAAAAAATTTTATCATCATGGGATCAAAAAAAGCGTCGGGTTCAGCGGCATACCCGCTGCCCCGACTACCCTCCATATTCTGCATGCTATCAATCAATTCAAAGAAAGGATGTCTTTCCACTAACAGCGAAGCGCATGGGTAATGCAATGGTATTGTTTCGATGGAATTTGCCAGCCAAGGTTCAGTAAAAATCAGTCGGCTTGCAGCATAAATGTGACCGGCCCATCATTTATCAAACTGACCTGCATATCGGCAGCAAAGATGCCCGTGGCAACTTGCGGATGGCGTTCGCGCAGACGCGTGACGAAATAATCATAGAGCTGCTCCGCTTGTGCAGGCGGTGCCGCTGAAGAAAAGCTCGGGCGTAGCCCTTTGCGAGTATCGGCAGCGAGAGTGAACTGCGAAACCACCAGCACGCCGCCATGGATCTGTTGCACGTTGCAATTCATCTTGTTGTCCTGATCGGCGAAGATGCGATACGCCAACACCTTGTCGAGCAGTTTGTCGGCACTGGCCTGGGTGTCCGTCTTTTCTATACCGAGGAGCAACAATATCCCCCGATCTATCGCACCGACATCTTTCCCATCTACCTCAACAGAGGCGCGCCTGACCCGTTGAATCAAACCTAACATAGTTATCCTTGTTACTCTCTATCTATTACTGATTGGCCTGCTTGCGGAATTCACTCGGTGTCATACCGACTTTTTTCTTGAAGAGCGCATTGAAAGTTGCCTTGCTGTTAAAGCCCATCTCGTACATGAGGTCGATCATATTCTTGTCGGCTGTCTGCGGGTCTGCCAACAGACGCTTGGCTTCTTCAATACGGTAGTGATTAACAAATTCAAAAAAATTGCAGTTGAAATGGCGATTAATAACATTGGACAAGGTGCGTGAGGGCACGTGTAATTGCCCTGCCAGTTTTTCCAGCGTTAGCGCAGGAATCAGGTAAGGTTTTTTATCCTCCATCCACCGGCTCAGGGTTTCTGCCATCTCTGGCTTGAATTTATCCTTGCCGGTTTCCTCTTTGCTGCTCTCCGCCTCCGGTGTGCGCGTTTCTAATCCTTCACACACCGTTGAATGGCTCAGCCCAAAAAAGATCAGCACGCTCACCAGAATAAACGTGATGTAATTGCCGAATAATCCCGCCGCTCCGAAATCTACCGACACGCCATACATAATCGACAGGATCACCATCACCGCCACCAATACAGCCCACACCCGAATACCGAGGAAGCCGATCACCAGCAGGCGCAACCAGGTCAGGTCCAGTTTATCAATGTCGGAATAATTGTGTTTTAAATGCTTGCCGTAGCGGCGGATTTCCAACAGACACATCACCCCCAGGGCCGCGCGAAACAGATCGCGAAACAAGGTCACAAAATTCATGTAATGGGGCGCAACCTGTAGATCATAGGTTTCCTGGATCACTTTCTTGGTGGTGAAGTCGAGACTGTAATAAAACAGTAATTGATGCAGGAAATACACCGCGAATGGAATCAGGTACAGCAGGTCGCGCGCGGTGAGACGGTAATCCTTATACACCAGCGAGCGGGTGTACCAGAGTAGCAGCGGCCCTTCGAGCCAATAACCAAAACCGAAGACATAAAACAGATTGGGTGACCATTCCAGGGCAATAGCCCGGAATTCGGCGCCGAAGCTGATCAGGATGTCCAGCGGAATGGCCGCTTGCTGTAATAGAAACAACGCCAACAGCGTGTTGGTCAAGCGCCGTTCGCGGCGCGCGGTCAGTAATAAAATGGCAAAGAGAATACATTGGTAGGCTGTCATCAACAGCACAACGTCGTGGGTATTAAAGATTGTTGCTTCCATGGGGATACCATCGAAAAGGATGCGCGGTTTTGTCGTTATTGTTCACATCCCGGGCCCGGTGAAAAACGTCCATGCGCACCGGTCGCATAATCGGGAATCATGCGCGGCAAGATTAATTCCGACCTGCCGCGCTGTTTTTTTATCTTACGCCAGATTGTCGCTCTCGTGGCGCAATTTTCTGGCCAGGGCATCGGTAGCGCGGATCAACGCATCCACAATTCCTATCTCCCGTGAGGCGTGGCCCGCTTCCCGGACGATCTGTAACTCTGCATCCGGCCACGCCTTGTGCAAGGCAAAGGCATTATCCACCGGGCACACCATGTCGTAGCGACCGTGGACAATCACACCGGGAATCCCCTCCAGTTTGTCCGCATTGCGCACAATCTGGTCTTCGGTAAGAAAGGCGTTGTTCATAAAATAGTGCGCTTCGATACGCGCAAGGGATAAGGCGCGGTGCGGTTCGGTAAATGACTCGACCACCTCCTGGTTGGGGCGCAAGGTGGCGCAACGGCCCTCCCACAAGGACCAGGCTTTCGCAGCGGCCATCTGCATAATTTCGTTGTCACTGGTCAGATGCCGATAATAAGCCTGCATCAGGTTATGTTGCTCATTCACGGGAATGGGCTGGATAAAATCCTGCCAGTAATCGGGGAACACATGGCTCGCACCGTCCTGGTAGAACCAGTGAAAATCCTGCGGGCGACACAGGAAGATGCCGCGCAGAATTAATCCCAGGACGCGCTCGGGATAGGTTTCCGCATACACCAGGCTGAGCGTTGAGCCCCAGGAACCGCCGAACAATACCCAGCGATCAATCCCCAGGTGTTCGCGAATGACTTCCATATCCTCCACCAGTTTTTGTGTGGTATTGCCTTCAAGTTCGGCATGGGGTCGGGAACGACCGGAGCCGCGCTGATCAAACAGCACGATGCGATAGACCTCCGGATCAAAAAAGCGCCGATCATACTTGCCGCATCCGGCACCGGGCCCGCCGTGAACAAACAGCACCGGAATCCCGTCGGGGTTTCCCGACTCGTCAACATACAATTGGTGAGGAGGCTCCACAGCGATATCGTGGCGTTGATAGGGTTTGATCTCGGGGTAAAACGTCTGCATAGTTTTTCCTTTCAGCAATACTGCACGCCAAAACCGTCGCTGGTACCGCCAGACAGTGTCAAAGATTAACAGTAGCACACCATGACATTTTTATCGGCAACCGCGACCGGTTATAACCTGTTTTGTGGCACAGGACGCAGGATGCTGCCACCGGGGTGCGTTACAAAGACTTTACAAGTTTTCACAAAATGACGGATTCTACTGACATAGACTGACAAACCCATCTCTTAGACTGCTGCGCAATCTACCGAGGGAGTCGCCACCATGCAACGCGCCGAACGTCTGTTCCAGTTACTGACCCTGTTACGCAACCGCCGCACCGCTTTGACGGCGCGTCAATTGAGCGAGCATATGCAGGTTTCCGAGCGCACGATTTATCGTGATATCCAGGCGCTCAGCCTGTCCGGCGTCCCGGTGGAGGGCGAAGCCGGGGTCGGTTATCGCCTGCAACGTCATTTCCAGTTACCGCCCCTGATGTTTGACCGTCACGAAGTGGAAGCCTTATTGCTCGGCGCACGGATGGTGAGCGGTTGGGGCGACAGCCAGATGGCCGCCAGCGCCAACAGCGCTATCCAGAAAATTCTCGCGGTCCTGCCCGACCACCTGCGTCACAGCGATGAAAACCTGCCCTTGCTGGTGCCGACCTACGATGAATATCAAAAGATCTACACCGCCCACAGCCAGACCATCCGCGAGGCCATTCGCCAACAGCGGATGTTGTTGATCGACTACAAGCGCGCGGATGAACAAACCTCGTCGCGCCAGATTGAGCCCCTGGGGCTGATCTTCTGGGGCAAGGTATGGACTCTGGTCGCCTGGTGTCAATTACGCGGTGACTATCGTGTATTTCGCCTTGATCGCATCCAGCAATTGACGACCACGGATGAAAAATTCACGACCAGCGATGAAAAAAGTTTGAAGCATTATCTGAACCTGATGGCAGACAATTATGAGCAATACAACGAACAAGCCTACGACTGCCAACAACATCAAGTCGCTGAGCTTATCGAGTAAACCGCCAGTACGCTGCGGCTGGTGCGGCACCGACGAACTCTATTGTCAGTATCACGATGAGGAGTGGGGCGTGCCGGTTTACGACGACCAGAAGATGTTTGAGTTTTTGATACTGGAGGGCGCCCAGGCGGGCTTGTCGTGGATTACGGTGTTGCGCAAGCGGGAGGCTTATCGCAAGGCGTTTGATCATTTTGATCCGGTCAAGATTGCGCGTTACAGCGAGGCGAAGAAGGCGAAGCTGCTGCTGAATCCGGGCATCATCCGCAACCGCTTGAAGATCGAGAGCGTGGTGCGCAATGCGCGGGCGTTTCTGGATTTGCAGGAACAGGGGGAGAGTTTCAGCGATTTTCTGTGGCAGTTTGTGGATGGCAAGCCGAAACAAAACCGCCGCCGGACGCTGGCGGATATCCCGGCGTCAACCCCGGAGTCGGATGCGATGAGTAAGGCGTTAAAAAAGCGCGGGTTTAATTTTGTGGGCACGACGATTTGTTATGCGCATATGCAGGCGACCGGGATGGTGAATGATCATTTGATGAGTTGTCATCGTTATAAGGATTGTGCTGGGTGACTCCTGAGGTGTTGGGATTGTCGTGTTCATGGCTTCCGTTATCACCTCTGGGACTCGCCGTGAACCCATCCATGGGGGCTCATCACCAGCATCCATGCTGGCGATGGTCCCAGAGGTGATAACGGAAGCCATTCCGGAAGTCCGGAGTATGCGGCGGGTTAATGCCGGAGAGAATTGAGAAATATTCGAAAAATGCTGCACATCAAGAGAAGGCGAGAGAATAGGTAAATCGTAAATTTACATTCTCAGACTTATCGAAAAATACACAAGCGCGCTACGAAGCAAAAACGCCCCTCGGTTGGCAAGTTCCCCCAATCTTTTAATAAATCACCCGGCGGCACATAGGCTGCAGAATGGGTTCCGGTATTGGGTCCGAGACCATCGCCGGCAAGGATGCCGGTGATGAGCCCCCATGGATGGGTTCACGGCGAGTCTCGGACCCAATACCGGAACCCATAACTCACACACACTCCATCCCACCAAAAACAATTCAAGCGACAACTACCCACGCCTATATTTCCAGTCGACGCAAAACCAGTTCAAAAAACCAGCAATAAAAACAAAACAATCTATCAGCACTCTATAAGCCAAACGCCGACTGGTCTATGCTTCAAAACGTAGCGCCAGATCACCCTGCGGAACCCCTCAAGGAGCACAGGGTCATCAACAATAGATCAATAACATATCGACGCAAGCTACCCACCCCACTGCACACCATCGACATGGAGAAAAGTTATGAGCAAACACCGTCACACCGTCGGAGTCGGCGTTAACCTCGGGCGTACCGAAGCCCTGCGTGATCAACTCGTTGCCGAAATTACCGAATACGAACGCCAACAGGCCTCGCTGAAATTGAATGGCAATCACGTGAATTTCAGCATGATTCAAACGTATAAAGAATTGATTCATGCGCGACGGGAAATGCTGAGCAAACTCCCTCCCCGGTTTTAATCTCAACGAATAGCGCGCGTCATCTCACGCTTTGATGACGCGGCTTATGCTTGTTTCGCACCGCCATCCCTGTTATTCGGTCGCTAGCTTTTTATAAGGGATACACCTGCACCTCATCACCTTCCGCCACGCTGACACCCACATCAATACGCACCAGGCAATTCGCCCAGACCACCGAAGACAATGCTCCGGAGCTTTGTTGCGGGTAGATCTCTACACCGGCGGGTGTGATGCGGCCACGCAGGTATTCGCAGCGTTTGCGGGGGTTGGGTAGTGCGAACCGTGCAGGCAGGTGCAGGGGTTGGGGTGGTGTGTAGGTGCGGCCTTGGCGTTTGAACAGCAGTGCGCGTACTAACAGGTTAAAGGTAACGAAGGCAGAGACGGGATTGCCCGGCATACCGACAAAGGGGGTGTCGCCCACATAGCCGAAGGCGAGGGGTTTGCCGGGTTTGAGGTTGATCTTCCAGAGTTTCAATTCGCCCAGTTCAGTCACGGCGGCCTTCACATGATCCTCTTCGCCCACCGATACGCCGCCACTGCTGAGGATGACATCGGCCTCTGCGGCTGTTTGTAATGCGGCTTTGGTGGCGTCGAGGGTGTCGGCCACGATGCCCAGGTCTACCACCTCGCAGCCGAGGTCGCGCAGGAGACCCGTGAGCAGATAGCGGTTGGAGTTGTAGATTTTGCCCGGTACCGGCGCCTGACCCGGCTCCAGTAATTCGTCGCCGGTGGATAAGAGCGCGACTCGCAGGGGACGGTAAACCAGAACTTCCGCAATATTGACCGAAGCCAGCAACCCCACATCCGTAGCTTGCAGGTAATGACCTTTTTCCAGCAGGCGTGTACCGGCATGAATATCCTGCCCCTGGGGGCGAATGTTTTCCCAGGGTTTAACCGGGGCCAACAGGGTGACGCGATCACCCTCTTCCCGGCAATCCTCCTGAATAATGACCGCATCGGCGCCGACTGGAATTTCCGCACCGGTAAAAATCCGGGCCGCCGTGCCGGCCAGCAATGGTTGTGCGACCTCCCCGGCCGCGATGCGCTGGCTGATGGGCAAGCTGCTGCCAACCTGTAAGCCCGTGCTATTAACGGCGTAACCATCCATGGCGCTGTTGTCAGCGGGCGGAACATTGATTTGCGCCTGGTAAGGCTGTGCAAGCACTCGCCCGAAAGCCTGCAGCAACGGCAGGGTTTCGGTAGCTTTGATGGTGCTCACGCCCTCAATCAATTGCTGGCGGGCGGATTCAATGCTGATGAGCTTTTTGGTCATGGTGTTATCCGAAGATCCTGTTGTTATCCGTCAGGTTTTTACGCTTGAGTGTCAAATGTGGATGATGGTGGGGGCGGGCTGGTCGTTCTTCAAATTGAAGTCGGATTACGCGGCGGTGCCGCTAATCCGACCTACGGGTGCGAATCACAGTTTGATTTGTTCGACGAAATTGCAGGGGCGGTGGCGGCTGTCGAGTTGGTCTTTGATGATGCGTTGCCAGGCGGTTGTGCAGGCGCCGGTGGAGCCGGGCAGACAAAAAATCAGGGTGCGATTGGCGAGTCCGGCGGTGGCGCGGGACTGGATAGTGGAGGTGCCGATCTCCTCGTAAGATACCTGGCGAAACAGCTCACCAAAACCTACCACGGTTTTGTCGAACAAGGGCGTAACGGCCTCCACCGTGCTGTCGCGGCCAGCAAAGCCGGTGCCGCCGGTAATTAAAATCACCTGTGCCTGTTTATCCACAATCCACTGAGAGATGACGGCGCGAATCTGGTAGATGTCATCCTTCACCAGCTCGCGCTGATGCAGCTGATGTCCGGCTTCATGCAATAAATCCTGCAAGCGCTGCCCCGAGGTATCCGTCTCGCGGTTGCGCGTGTCGGAAACGGTCAGCACACAAATATTGAGGGCTACAAAATCGGTTTGACTGCTCACAAATGAATGTCCTTGAACAAAGGTAGAGAGGTGGCGACCGGGATGTCAGCCGCCGGTGGTATTCATAAAGCGCAAGATTTGGGGCTCTTCGGCCAGATTAAAGTCGTGTTGCAGCGGTTTATTGGCCATGGCCGCGATGATCGCTTCACGCAAGGGCGCCGGATCATCGGGCGATGCGCGCAACGGCGCACGCAGGTCCACACTGTTTTCCTGACCCAGGCACAAGAGCAAGCGCCCTACCGCCGTCACCCGCACGCGATTGCAACTGCTGCAAAAATTCTGGCTGTGGGGGGAAATAAAACCAATGCGGGACCCATGGCTACCGCTACGCCAATAGCGCGCAGGCCCGCCGGAATTATCGTCCACCGGCACCAAGGGAAATTGTTGTTCGATCAAACTGCGCAACTCGGCGCTGCTGACAAACTCCGCCGCACGGCCATGGTCATCGATACGGCCCAGGGGCATCTCTTCAATAAAGCTGATATCCAGCCCTTCATCCAACGCAAAGCGCACCAGCTCCGGCACTTCATCAGCGTTGAAGTGTTTGAGGGCAACGCAATTCAATTTAATGCGCGAGAAACCCACCCGCTGGGCGGCGCGGATGCCTTCCAGTACCTGCTGCACATCGCCAAAGCGGGTCAGGCGGCGGAAGCGTTCGGGGTCGAGGCTGTCGAGGCTGATATTGATGCGATCCACGCCCGCGTCGTGCAGGGCTTGCGCATAACGCGCGAGATGGGTGGCGTTGGTGGTCAGGCATAAGCTGCGCAGACCGGGCAACTGACCTAGCTGTTCCATCAACTCAATCACGCCCCGGCGGATCAGCGGTTCGCCGCCGGTGATGCGTAACTTGTGCACGCCCAACTCCGTAAAGGTTTTACCAACCTGAGCCAGCTCTTCAATGCTGAGCAGCTCATTGCGCGGCAAAAACGTCATATCTTCCGCCATGCAATAGACGCAGCGCAGGTCGCAACGGTCGGTGATCGACAGGCGCACATAAGTAATCTCGCGCCCGAATCCATCTACCAGGGCAGCGCGTCGGGGCGCAGCGGGTCGATCCGTTTCCGGCCGATCAGCCTCCGTGAAAGACACTGTATACATAGATGTTCTCATCTCACCTGGGTGCTCACATGATAGCGCAGAGTCTGGCGGCTTCCTGTTAACTTTACAGCGCCTAACGTTTATTAAGGCGTTAAAAAAGACAAATGCACACAATTGGTTCCAGTGCACCATGTGTTGATTCATTTTGGAACATTTTTATTAAAAAATTCCAGCTCAATTTTGCAATAAAAAAGCGCACACCTGCACACCATTGGTGCCGCAATCGGAATTCATACGGCCCACCCAAATGTTGAAACCAGGCTTTTCATCACGCATAACCTATTGAAAATAAAGTACTAAAAAAATTTATTCACGCCGAATCGGCAAATGGCATTGTCTTTGCTCAACCCCCTTTGCGCAGATTTATTCACTGCGAGATGTTTTAAGACCGGTGCAATGTGTAGTTTTCAACTTGCGCGGTCACTACCAAAGGGCTGTTATTGTGAGTACTTCATCTTTATCGCGTTACACACCTGCTGACGAAACCGTCACCGCCCTTCATGCGCACGCTGTTGAGCCGCTGATGGCCCGCGCAGCGCAATTCACGGTAACAGTAGCCCCCGCTACCCGTCAGGGTGCGGCCCAACGTCATTCAACAACATCGTCCAGCGGAAAAGTCTGGCTGGTGGGTGCCGGTCCGGGCGACGCAGAATTGTTAACCCTTAAAGCCCTGCGCGCGATTGAAAACGCCGATATTATTTTTTTCGATCAGTTGGTCAGTGCCGACATCCGTGCATTATTTCCCGCTGGCACACCGGCTCTGTATGTCGGCAAAGCGAAAAATCATCACAGCATTGCACAGGAAGATTTGAACCAACTGTTGGTAAACCAGGCGCAACTGGGTTTGACCGTGTGCCGCATTAAAGGTGGCGATCCGTTTGTGTTCGGTCGCGGTGGTGAAGAGTTATTAGAGTTGCGTAAAGCCGGCATCGACGCAGAAGTGATTCCCGGTATTACCTCAGCATCCGGTTGCAGCACCTACGCCAATATTCCCCTGACCCATCGCGGCCTTGCACAAGGCTGCACCTTTGTCACAGCCCATGCCGAAAAAACCCTCGACGTTAACTGGTCGGCGCTGGCGCAACTGAATCACACCCTGGTGTTTTACATGGGCCTGACCCGCGCGGAAATTATTGCCACCGAGTTACAAAAAGGTGGCATGGCTGCTGACACACCGGCCGCGATTATTGAAAACGGTTGCCGCAGTAATCAGCGCGTGATCATCGGCGCTTTGCATGAATTAACTGAATTGGTTGCGCGCGAGCACGTGCAATCACCCGCCTTAATTATCGTCGGCCAGGTGGTGAGTCTGGCGGAGCAATTGCAACCGGACTTTTGGCAATCTGTTGCAGCAGAAGCCAACAACCAACGTTTGTTAGCCTGAGAGTAGGAGTGAGGTTATGAAACAACGCATTATTGTTGTCGGCAACGGTATGGTCGGCCACAAATTTATCGATGGCCTGCTCAACAGCGAGAAAGCCGCAGATTATGAAATCCTGACGTTCTCCGAAGAGCCACGGCTCGCCTATGATCGGGTAAAGCTTAGCTACTATTTTGCCGGTTCAACCGTGCAGGATTTAATGTTGACATCGGAAACGGAATACCAAGCGCGCGGCGTGCACTACACCCTGAGCGACAAAGTGGTGGGCATCGACACCGCCAACAATACCGTCACCACAGCCAGTGGGCGCAGTGAGCGCTACGACAAGTTAGTGCTGGCCACCGGCTCTTATCCTTTCGTTCCGCCCGTACCGGGCAAGGACCAACCGCATTGTCTGGTGTACCGTACCATTGAAGATCTGGAAGCCATCACTGCATCCGCCGCTGAAAGCAAAGTGGGTGTTGTTGTGGGCGGCGGCTTGCTCGGGCTGGAAGCGGCCAACGCGTTAAAAAACCTCGGGCTAAAAACCCACGTGGTGGAATTCGCTCCGCGCTTGATGGCAGTGCAACTGGATGAAGGCGGCGGCCAATTATTGCGTCGCAAGATTGAAGCGCTCGATGTGAGTGTGCACACCGAAAAAAATACCAAAGAAATTGTGGCGGGCGAAGAATGCCGTTACCGCATGAATTTTGCGGACGGCTCCTTTCTGGAAACCGACATGATTTTATTCTCTGCCGGGATTCGTCCGCAGGATGAACTCGCGCGTCAGTTTGGTCTGGCCATCGGCGAACGCGGCGGCATTGTGATTAACAACCATTGCCAGACCTCCGTCGATAATGTTTATGCCATTGGTGAATGTGCCCTGTGGGACAACCGCATCTTCGGTCTGGTTGCGCCGGGTTATCAAATGGCCAAGGTGGCAGTCGCTCACATCACTGGCAGCGCTGATCAATTTACCGGTGCCGACATGAGCACCAAATTGAAATTACTCGGTGTGGATGTGGCGAGCATCGGCGATGCACAGGGTCGCACACCGGGCTCACAATCCTACATCTTCAGCGACGGTGTGGCGGAAGTTTACAAACGCCTGATCGTCTCCGCCGACGGCAAAAAATTACTCGGCGCCGTTTTGGTGGGCGATGTCGAAGCCTACGGTACGCTGCAACAGATTTGCGTCAACGCTATGGATTTGCCCGACGCACCAGAGCAATTGATCCTGCCAGCGGTAGAAGGCGGAGGAATGGCCATCGGCGTTGATGCACTGCCGGAAACCGCGCAAATCTGTTCCTGCTACGACGTCACCAAAGGCGCTATCTGCTGCTCGGTGCAAAACGGTATCACCACCCTGGCCGGCATCAAGGACGCCACCAAAGCGTCTACCGGTTGCGGTGGTTGTGCGGCGCTGGTCAAGCAAGTCATGGACAGTGAACTGGTTAAACTCGGGGTCGAAGTCAACAACAATCTCTGCGAACACTTTGCCCATACGCGGCAAGAGCTGGCGGATATCGTGCGCGTGAAAAAGATTCGTACCTTTGATGAATTACTCGATCAACACGGTCACGGTTTGGGTTGCGATATTTGTAAACCGGCAGTGGGTTCCATCCTGGCGTCCTACTGGAATGAATATGTGCTCAAGCCGGAACATATTGGCCTGCAGGACACCAACGACATCTTCCTCGGCAATATGCAAAAAGACGGCACCTACTCTATTGTGCCGCGTATTGCCGGCGGTGAAATCACACCGGACAAATTGATTGTGCTGGGCGAAGTTGCCAAAGAATTTAATCTGTATACCAAGATCACCGGCGGACAGCGGATCGATTTATTTGGCGCGCAGTTGCATCACCTGCCGACCATCTGGAAGAAATTAATCGACGCCGGTTTTGAAACCGGCCACGCCTACGGCAAAGCCGTGCGCACCGTAAAATCCTGCGTGGGCAGCACCTGGTGCCGCTACGGCGTGCAGGACAGCGTCGGCATGGCCATCGCTATCGAAAATCGTTACAAGGGATTACGTGCACCGCATAAATTAAAATTTGCGGTGTCCGGTTGCACACGCGAATGTGCGGAAGCGCAATCGAAAGACATCGGCGTGATTGCAACAGAGAACGGTTGGAATTTATATGTATGCGGCAATGGCGGTATGCGCCCACGCCACGCCGATTTATTTGCTACCGACCTCGATGACGACACGCTGATTAAATATATCGACCGCGTATTGATGTTCTACATCCGCACCGCTGATCGTTTACAGCGCACCTCCGTGTGGCTGGAAAATCTGGAGGGCGGCCTGGCCTACCTGAAGAAAGTGGTGATCGAAGACAAACTCGGTATCGCGCAAGACCTGGAAGATGAAATGACCAGCAACATTGCTAACTACCAGTGCGAATGGAAAACTACCATTGAAGATCCAAGCAAGCTGAAACGTTTCAGTCACTTCATCAACTCAAAAGCGATTGATGAAAACCTGGCTTACGTGATCGAACGGGATCAACCGCGCCCCGCCACTGCTGAAGAACGCGCGCAGAAAATTCCGTTGATTGAACTGGTAGAAAATTAATCGGTACATATCGCTCGCCTCACCGGGCGAGCCAGATACATCAACAACATTCCACAACGAGAAGCCATTATGAATACCATGACAGCGACTTCCGAAATCACCCGCCACGCGCACGTCTCCGAGTGGACCAGCGTGTGCGAGGTCAGCGATCTGTTACCGGATACCGGCGTCTGCGCATTGATCAATCAAAAGCAAATCGCCATCTTTCATTCGCGCCGCCTGAACGAATACTTCGCCATCGGCAACTACGACCCCATCGGCGAAGCCAATGTGTTATCGCGCGGCATCATTGGCTCCATCGGCGATGCGGTGGTGGTTGCTTCCCCTTTGTATAAACAACATTTTAATTTACGTACCGGTGAGTGTCTGGAAAAGCCCGAGCACACCATACCGACTTACGCCATACGCGTTCAGGACGGCCTGGTGCAGGTACACGCGTAACCTTTTCGGACGCACGGTTTTCAATTATCACTCGACCCCTGCCGCCGGTAAAACGGCGGCCTTTTTCCCCGCTTCTTCGACGACTGCTTCATGAAGTCGGCCTCTGGGGCAGCCTCGGCTGCCCCACTTTTTACCAGGATACCTCAAGGATATTTCAACGTTGATGCGTGGGATACCAAAACCTCTTTATGCTGAAACAGAAATTCCACCACAGCCCGAACAGACGGAAGCAATCCTCTGCGGTGCGGCATCAACAGGGTTGTAGTTACTTCACCGGCGATCCATCCTTCCAATACCTGCACGAGCCGTCCGGATAAAAGTTCTGTCATACACAGTTGGCGCGGCAAGCAGGTAATGCCCAGACCATAGCTCGCTGCATTTATCAATGTTGTCGTGTCATTTGCAATAAAACGTGGAATGGGCGTGACGTTAACTGTATCGCCCGTCCTATGGGTAAGCGACCAGTTCGACGCTGATGTCGCCGTTAACAAGCCGTGATGATCGACAAGATCTTTCGGCGTTTTCGGTATCCCGAATGTGTCAAGATAACCGGGTGAAGCCAGGAGAAAAACAGGGTCAATGCAAAGCTGCCGCTGGACCAACTCGGAATCCGGCAGCGGTGAAAAGTGATCACGGATAACGATATCAAAACCTTCTTGTATCACATCAACAAAACGATCTGTCGCCTCCAGATCTATGCGCAATTTTGGATATTTTCCCGCAAGTTCGGGCAGCAGTGGAGCCAAAAAAAGTTGCGCTGTCGGTATCGAGGCGGTGATCCGCACCAATCCGTTAGGCTCTGCCAAGCGACCACGAACAATATTTTCTGCTGCTTCCGCCTCGATCAACATGGCCGCCGCATGGCGATAAAAATCCTTGCCAGTGTCAGTCACAACAAAACTGCGCGAGGTTCGTTGAATCAGGCGGACACCGAGCGCTTTTTCGAGCGCGGCGACACGCTTGCTGAGGGTCGCTTTGGGAATGCCAAGCTGGCGCGAAGCCGGAGCAAATCCCTGGCAGTCCACAGCCTGAACAAAAAGATAAAAGTCGTTTAGGTTCCTCATCTTTCCTCACCGTCTCCAGATATAGACTTTGCGTAAACAAATTGCGATCTATTGAATCACCGTATCTCTATATAAACTTTCGATATTCATGACTGATTTGTCAATTACTGGAGCAAAGTATGAGTGATGTAACTATTGTGGGCCTTGGCGCTATGGGTAAAGCATTAGCCGAAACCCTCATGACCCAAGGGTTAGCGGTGAGTGTCTGGAATCGGTCCGCCGAAAAAGTGAAATCGCTGGTAGCCAAAGGTGCCACAGCTTCGGCCGATGCCGCGTCTGCTATTAGCGCCAGCGAGCTGGTGTTGATATCGGTACTCGACTACCAGGCTGTAAAGGACATTCTGGCATCAGCGACGCAGGTTTTGGCTGGACGAACGATTGTTAATCTCACCAATGGCACACCATCGCAGGTGCGCGATATGGCTGCATGGGTAGAGAAATTGGGGGGCAAATATCTTGATGGCGGCGTAATGGTGACACCAGAGTTAGTCGGCGGCCCCGAGGCATTTGTATTCTACAGCGGACCTCACACCGTTTATAAACAGCACCAAAAAGTACTGACCATGCTGGGCGGGCCAGTTTATGTTGGAGAAAGTTTTGCACTCGCGGCGATTTATGATCTGGCATTACTCAGTGCAATGTTTGGCATGTTCGCCGGTTATATTCATGCTGCTGCGCTTTTGCGCTCTGAGAATATCCCTGTCACCGATGTCACGCCTATGATCATGTCCATGCTGAATGCGATGATTGAGCTCTTTCCGCAAACTGCGCAGGAAATTGATACCGGTCTCTATCCGCAACCGAGCTCCAACAACACGATGATGGCTGCCGGACTCAAAAATATTCTCGATGCCAGTCGTGAGCAAGGCGTGCAGGAAGATCTTATGCAACCGATCTGGAAATTATTTCAACAAGCTTCCACTTCAGGCCTGGGCGATAAAGATATCTCCGCGCTGCCACGGCTGCTTGACGCAAATCTTCGCACATAGTGACTGGGGTACTCACGAGGGAAGGGGTTGACCGGCACAATTTATGCGCATATTGTATGCGCATTCCACATAAAGGAGAGAAGCATGTTCGCCCTTTACGACCAGAACGCCCCAAAGAAACCCACAAACCTCAGCATAAACAGTGATTTATTGAAAAAGGCCAAGGAGCTGGATATCAACCTTTCAGCGGCACTGGAGCAAGTACTCGCCGAAAGATTAAAAACAAAACAAACGCAGGAATGGCTGGAAAACAATAGGCAAGCTATTGCCGCTTACAACAAATCCATAGAAGAGAGTGGCGTATTCAGCGATGGACTAAGGAGCTTCTAGTGGCCCAGTTCAGCGTCTATCAAAACAAAAGCACCCAGAGTAAAAAGGAATTCCCGCTCCTGCTGGATGTTCAAGCCAACCTACTTGATGCACTACAAACGACGGTTGTCATTCCTCTGAAAAAGCTTGAGCCCGGCAAAAGCAATGTCCTTACGCAACTAACGCCGATTATCAAGATTGATGGTTCGGATTACGTTGCGCTTACACCACAGCTCGCTGGCATCCAACGAAAAATATTAGGCAAGCCCGTTGCCGCTATTGATTACGCAAGAGCAGACATTGTGAACTCGCTGGATTTTCTCTTTACGGGTATTTAAGCAGTAGCATATGAATTTATTCTACGCTTACCAAAATAATTTAATGCCTAAAGTAAGCAATGCGTTTTTTCAGATCGGCGGCCTTACCTTTCAGATCAGTACCACTTCTATCCACTTGCGCGAGAGTAGAAACAGTGAGATCTGTCACCTCATTGATGCGCAGAATGTTTTTATTGATTTCTTCCGCTACGGAAGATTGTTCTTCGGCGGCGGTGGCAATCTGAATGTTCAGGTTATTGACATCAGACACGGTAGATTTAATCGTGACCAGCGTGGCCTCCATTTCCTGCGCATAAGACACCGTGGCCTTGGCCCCGGATCGACTGGTTTCCATGGTTGATACCACATTCTCCACGCCTGATTGCAAACGCTCAATCATCATGCGAATTTCCTCCGTCGATTGATGGGTTTTACTGGCGAGGGTTCTTACCTCATCTGCCACCACCGCAAAACCTCGGCCCTGCTCGCCGGCTCTCGCTGCTTCAATCGCCGCATTTAATGCCAGTAGGTTGGTTTGTTCAGCGATGCTGCGGATCACCTCCAATACTTTACCGATCTCACGACTTTCCGATTCAAGTTTCAACACTACTGCCGCCGCATTTTCAATATCATCGTGCAGTGTAAGAATGGCTTTCACGCTGTTTTCCATCAAGCGTCCGCCCTCGACAACACGCTGATCAGCAGTTTTGGTTGCCTCTGCTGCGTATTGCGTGTTCTTTGCCACCTCATTCACCGTCGCAGCCATTTCGTTCATAGCTGCCGCGACTTGCTCGGCTTCTTCTTTTTGAATATTCAACTCACGTATTGAGCGTTCACTGCTGATCGATAATTCCCGTGAGGTCGCTTCCACTTCGTCAGATGCGTTCTGAATACCCGCCACAATCACTTTAAGTTGTTTGGCCATTTGCAGAATAGCGGCCATAACACTTCCGGCTGGAATACTCGCCTCGTTTAATCGCAGATCTAACTGCCCCGCAGAAATTTCTTGCGCCGTACTCGCGGCTACCCCCGGTTCCGCACCCAACTGGCGAATCAGCCGTGCACTGAAGAAGATAGCAATCATAACACCGGCCAGAATCCCAATGGTCGAACTGATGATGAGTGTGAGGTTCGTTTTCTGTTGTGACTGTGCCTCCGCTAACTCGCGTTCTTCTAATAAACTGCGTTCTTCTGCAGCGATATCCTTGATGATGGCACGCATGGAATCCATGCCTGCCTTTCCGGCACCTCGCCTGACCATTACGACAATATCATCAAGGGTTCCGTTACCTTGATTAACCGCATGGCGGATTCGGACTTCCGCCTCGACCACATTGTCTTTCCAATCGTCATATATTGTATGTAACCGCTGCAGCCGCTCCTGCTGCACCGGGTTATCGCCAGTGAGCTCTTTGATACGATCAAAAGAAAGCTCAAAATCCTGCTCTCCTTGACGCAACGGCGCCAAAAAGGATTCCTCACCCGCTAACAGATAACCACGCTGCCCTGTTTCAATATTGATCAGCGCTGCCAGCAAGTCACGGGACTCCAGCAAGACCTCATAGGTATGCATGGTCCACTTATTATTCTTTACGTTTTGATCAAACAACATAGATACCCATATCGCCGATATCACAAAAACCGCAATCACCAAACCAAACCCCAACAACAATTGTCCACGCACACTAAAATTTTTCATACTCTCTCTCAGACATGACTCAGGGATTAACGAAGCGGCAGATAACCTGGTTGAGCCAACTTGCACACCAGTTAAGCGAAAAAGTATAGATGGGGAATGGCGAAAAACAATCGAGCCATTGCCTTTTTAAACAAGCGAAGCGGAAGCTGCTCCTTGTGTGAGAAGATGCTTATATTAAGCGGTTGACCAAACAACAGCGCATAGGGATGTGCGCCTTCGCTCCAGGGCCAGCTAAAAAGGTGATTAATAGTGTCGCAAGAAAACCACCTCCCTTTAACCATTTGCAAGGTCACCCTCGCAGAGATTTTAACGATTCATGCCATGCTCCCCGAGATGCGTCCAGCTGAAAGCATTGAGCATTACGCTAACAGAATTAAGAATCGTCCCCATTTAGCTTTGGCAGCCTATATCGATAACCAACCCGCTGGTTTCAAGTTAGGTTACGCAGAGGATGAGCAAACCTTTTATAGCTGGCTCGGCGGAGTTGTACCAACCTATCGACGGATGGGCGTAGCAAAAGCCTTGATCGAGGCTCAGGAATATTGGGCAATCAACGCCGGGTACACGCGCATAAAAGTAAAGTCCATGAATCGCTATCCCGGTATGTTGCGGCTATTGATTGGAGCGGGGTATATGATTGAAGGGTATGAGGGGAATGGTGAACCGATGGAAGCGAAGATTTTATTCTCTAAAGCTTTATAGGCTTCAAGCTTCCCTCAAGATATCGCTGTTATTACGTGAAAATCTGCACAAGATTACTCATTATCAATAACGTAAATCGACTCAGTATAGTAAAGTCTACCCTCATTTCTATCCCCAGAAGGAGCTAGCATGTTAACGGAACAAGAGAAATCAGAGCTTAGGCAAAATATTCAATCAAATAAACACGAGATCTTCGTCATATCATTTGAAGATATGGATGCAATTATAAAATCATCTCCCGCATCAAAAAAAGCGAGCGTTCAACAAGCGTGGAACAAGGTGAAAGGAAAGGCAGAGACAGGATCCAGCTACTACGCCTCCGCTGATGATGTTAGAACACTAACAAAACTGGTAGGCGAACTCGGTAGCTTCACCGCAAAAGCTTATGTTAAAACCTATGGAGGTAAACCTCATATAATCCTCAAAGGTCACCCCGGCCTTAGGAAAATTTTGACCGGCACCAAGTATGGTGTTAGCAATCCCAAGGTCGTAACAATGGGACTCGGGAAAGCTGGAGCAGTACATGCTGCCAAATCAGGCGGAATACTTTCTATTGTATTGATCTCTGCCTATCGAATAGCTGACTACGTATTAACGGATGAAAGCACATTGAACCAATTAATCGGCTCGCTCGCTACTGATGTTGTTAAAGTTGGTATTTCTACCGCCGCATCGATAGGCGCGGCATCTTTGGTAGCTGCGATGGGCGTAACTATTGCGGTGGGTCCTATCGTTGCAGTTATTCTTATAGGTGTCGGCACTTCGATGGCATTAAGTGCTATGGATTCACACTACGGAATCACTGATAAAGTAATTGCTGGCCTGGATGAACTGACAACTGATGCTCAGTCTACCCTTGAACAGACCAGGAAAAATCTTATTAAAGGTGCGAGCAAAGTCGTTGACTCCGTGATTGATTATGCTGTTGAATCCACCAAGCAAGCCATCATTGATTTTGCCAGACACAGCCTGGATAAATTCCTTTCGCCACTCCCGAGGAGCATCAAGTGAGTGATACTACACCGTCCGCCTCTGTAAGATATGGCGGATTTCTTTTATTTTTTGCCTTGATGCTTGGTGCTGCCTTGTGGTTTGGCTGGAGTTTTATCAGTCTAGTCAGCCAAATCCTTCGTGAAACTCCAGTGATTTATTTTAATAAAGGTGCCCTATACATGCTGGGCGTCGCAATAGGCTTGCTGGCTTTGGTTTATGCCATTTTTCTCGAAGTCATCCTGCAGCAGCAATTGACTGAAAACAGCTCCAGGATGATCACCCGTACGGCCTATATTGGCATTGGTGTTCTTGTTCTTTTTCCGCAAATCATTCATTTCACAGTCGAACGCAACCTTATCAAAAAAAATTATGAAATATGCGAGACGGCGTCGTATCAATGGTTGATGTATCGCGAAATTGTGTTCGCCAGGGATACGCAAACCTGCAAGGACATCACCACCCGCTCTTCATAATCGATCCCTGCAACTCCCCACCTCCAACTTGGCCCAAGGCTTGCAACTCCACCCTCCGGCCTTCGGGGACATGCGCGCCTGTAACGCGTAAGTGCTTGAGATCGCCGAAAAACCTGTTTCTATTCTGTAGGGCGCTGATTATGGAATTTATTGCAACCGGTAAAAATTTCAAAACCTTGGCAAGAATGGGATACGGTGCCAGGGGTGTGGTGTATTTGATGATTGGTGGGTTGGCGTTGTTAACCGCTTTTGGAGAGGGCGGAAAGACAACAGACAGCAAGGGTGCGATCACAGAAATTATGCAGCAACCCTTTGGGTATGTGTTGTTGACAGTATTGATCATTGGCCTATTCGGTTATGTGGTGTGGCGGTTCACGCAGGCAGTGAAAGATACAGACGGTCATGGCAATGACCCCAAAGGCCTTGCAGTGCGCAGCGGATTATTTATCAGTGCGATTTCGCATTTATTTTTAGCCTTTTGGGCGATGACGTTATTATTTGGCGAAAAAAATAGTAGCGATTCCAGCGGCGGTGGCATGCAGGAAAATGGCCAGGCATTTTTAGAAACTGATCTCGGGCAGATGATTTTAGGCATCGCCGGTTTAATTGTTATTGGCGTCGGTTTTGCGCATATGTACAAAGGTTGGCAAAGCCGTTTTGAGCGTTACATGGATATTCCCGGCAACCAGCAGCAATGGGCCCGCCCCGTGTGCCGGTTCGGTTTGATTGCGCGCGGTATTGTGTGGTGTATTGTCGGTTGGTTTTTGGCGCGCTCCGCCTTGCTCGCCGGCAGTGGCGAGATAAAAGGCATGGCCGAGGCGCTGGATACATTGCGCACCAACGCCTACGGCACCTGGTTGTTCAGCATCGTCGCTGCCGGCCTGGTGGCATTTGGTGTGTACAGCGTATTGGAAGCTTTGTATCGGCGAATCAATACCGATTCATGACATTGGGCAAAACATATTGATAGTTGACAGCGCAAAAAATCGGCGTATTATCGCCACCAATTTTTCGGGCCCAGCCCATTCACATCTCACACAGGAGTACTCGTTAATGTCTTATGCAGGAAAACAATTCGACTAACACCTTTCGAGTACTCAGGCTTGGAAGGTCATTTACACAACCTTCCAGGTCAGGCAAATCAAAAGCCCTGATCAGGTTACTGGTCAGGGCTTTTTCGTTATGGCTCCGGTTGGTTTGATTTATAAATACCCTTACTGGTAGGTAAAGTCATGCCTGTAAAAATTGAGTTAAACAAAAGCGCGAACAACGGCATAAAGCCGGTAAAGATTTACACCGATGATATTGAGCAGTCCGCGTTAACACAACTGAAACACATTGCGCAGTTACCGATTGTGCATTCACACGTTGCCGCCATGCCCGACGTGCATACCGGCATCGGCGCCACGGTGGGTTCGGTAATCCCGACACTCAACGCGATTATTCCCGCCGCCGTTGGTGTGGATATCGGTTGCGGTATGAGTGCGGTGAGGTTATCGGTGAAGTCTTCGCAACTGCCGGATAATTTATCGCCCATGCGCAGCGCCATCGAGCGCGCCGTACCCGTCGGCATGCAGGCGCATAAAACGGTGAGCGTGCGCGGGAGTGCGTGCAAACAATTGGCGCCGGGTGTGGAATGGTTATTTGAAAAACATCCGGCTGTAATGAAGATGCTCAACCAACCACACACCACCTGGACCAAGCAACTGGGCACGCTCGGCAGCGGCAATCACTTTATTGAAGTGTGCGTCGATGAGAACAAGGATGTGTGGGTGATGCTGCATTCCGGCAGTCGTGGCATTGGCAATGCGATTGGCCGTTACTTTATCGCGCTTGCGAAAAAGGATATGGGCAAACACATCCACAACCTGCCCGACAAAGACCTCGCCTACTTCACCGAAGGCAGCGAGCATTTTGTGGATTACGTGGCCGCAGTGAATTGGGCGCAGGAATATGCGCGGCTTAACCGCGATGAAATGATGGGCTTGGTGTTGCGCGCTATCGCGCCGTTCCTGCCACCGTTTCGCACGGACCGCCACGCGATCAATTGCCATCACAATTACGTCAGCCGCGAAACACATTACGGCGCCGACGTGATGGTAACGCGCAAAGGCGCCATCAGCGCACGGGACGGCGAGCTGGGTATTATCCCCGGCAGTATGGGAGCCAAATCCTATATTGTGAAAGGCAAGGGAAACCCGGAGTCGTTCTGTTCCTGCGCCCACGGCGCTGGCCGAACCATGAGCCGCACCGCCGCGCGTAATAAATTTCGCGTAAGCGATTTAGTACAACAAACCAAAGGCGTTGAATGCCGGAAAGATAAAGGAGTGATTGATGAAATACCCTCGGCCTACAAGGATATTGATACCGTAATGGAGAACCAGTCGGACCTGGTCGACATCGTCCACACGTTAAAACAGGTGCTGTGCATAAAAGGCTGACGCAGATTCATCGGCAAACGAAAAAATAGGAAACACTATGGCAAAAAAAATCAGCCGGTATCTACCGGGACTCTCGCTGGGTGAAACCGCACCCGCTTCCAAGGGAACCAAACAACCCAAACGAAACGGCCATGCTTTTCACCTCATCATGAACAAAGGCGGCGCCCACGAAAAATCCAAAGGCGCCCAACGCGCAGCGGCCAAGCAACAAACGAACCAGAAGGTTCGGGAGTGGCTTGGCCGCTCTTCTTATACTGGTATGAGCAGGGCAGCCTAGGCGTTTATCCGCCCTCCTGTTGTTATCTGGCCAAAAATTACGCATTGATCATCTATTTCAGCGGCGCCTTCGTTTATAGTAAGACCATCTAACCGGCCATACATTCGGCCAAAAACTAGCTAAAAACAAACAAAACGACGTAAAACTATATTACTATCAATTAGTTATAGTTAATTAAAACGGCCAATTAAGCGGCCAAATGCATACGTTTATTAGGGCCTAGCTATGGCTACATCTATAATGGACATCACTCCTTTTATTCCAAGCGACGCTTCGCTGGCGGCCTCGTCGTTGCCGGATAAAGCCATATCCCTGATTAGTCAATCCGCCAAACTAACCGGCCAGCTTGCGCCCTTAACACTGGCTCGCCTTGAACAACATATGGCGGCAATTAATTCCTATTATTCCAATCTCATTGAAGGTAACGCCACTCGACCGCATGAAATCCGTGCCGCCCAGCTCGGCCATTATAGTGGTGATCCCGCCAAGCGCGATTTACAACAAGAGTCATTGGCGCACATGCAGGTGCAAGAGTGGTTAATCGCGCAAAAACCGGATATAGATACTCTGTTCAACCCCGAGTTTATTTGCCGTTTGCACCGCGAGTTTTATCAACGGATCCCTGAGAGCCTTTGGTTAATAAAAGATGAACAGGGCAATGCCGTCGACAACGTAATTCCCGGCGAGTGGCGCGCACGAGAGGTCATTATTGGGCAACATATTCCCCCTGCTGCAAAAGACCTTGCGCCCTTGATGGCGAAATTTTGTGAAACTTATAATCCCAAAAAATTCAATGGCGACCGCAAAATTATTGCGCTCATGGCCGCGCATCATCGCTTTGTGTGGATTCATCCATTTATTGATGGTAACGGCAGGGTTGGGCGTTTATTAACAGATGCCGCCCTAAAGGCTGTAGGTTTAGATAGTTACGGCGCATGGTGTTTAAGCCGAGGCTTAGCGCGCACATCCAGCCGCTATAAAAGTTTATTGGCGAATGCCGATACTACACGCCGGGGTGATTATGACGGGCGAGGTAATCTTACTGAAAAGGGACTAATCAGTTTTTGTGATTACATGCTGGATACCGCCATCGACCAGGTAACTTATATTAGTGAGCTGCTTGATCTCACCAAAATGCGTCAGCGCATAGAAAGCTACGTAGCCGCGCGTAATGATGATCGTGTTGCCGGAATTAATGCCCCATTGAAGCCAGTAGCGAGTTTAATTTTATATACGGCCTTTCAGCAGGGCGAAATCGATCGCGCCCAGGCGCTGGAATTATGTGCAATGCCAGAGCGCAGCGCGCGCCGTGTTTTAAGTCAATTAAAAAGCGAAGGATTATTAAGTGAAATCAGCAGTAAATCCCCGTTATGCTGGGAAATTCCAGAACACGCTGAGCCTTGGTACTTCCCAAACTTGACAATATAAATCTCAAAAGAAACGCCATCACCAAGAAAGACGAGTCGCTACACGCGCCTCATCTGCGTGCAACGAAAACGACCAGCCATTGCGCTCACACAACCGTTGGACGATACCCAGGCCCAAGCCATATCCGTGAAACGACGGCGCCCCGGTCGGCGTGTGGCGCTCATCAGCGCTCTCCTGGTTTGTGACTAACGCGCTCACTTGATTGGTCACTAATAGCTCGTGCTCTTTGATGAGAATCGTGATCGGCCCCTGCCCGGCGAGGGTGTGCTCGAACGCATTTCGCACCAGATTATTGACCGCGATAGAAAACGCCTGTGGATGCCCACAGATTTTAGGTTTTGCCAGCTGATCGACTTCGACATCGACCGACTTTCCGCTCAGCAAGTGGCGTTGCTGTTCTATCGCCTGGTTCACCAGCGGCATCACTAAAAACTGCTTATCATACAAACCGTCGTCGGTTTCGCGAGCGAGGCACAAGAACATTTCAATCGTGGTTTTCATGTCGAGCGTCGCACGCCTGATTCGATCTACCACCTTCGCATCGGCGACTGACAGATCGCTTTGTTCCAGCAGTTCGAGCGCGCCGGTTATCACCGTGACCGGTGTCCGCAATTCATGGCTGGCTGAACCGGTAAAGTATCGCTCCCTCTCAACAAATGCGCTGATACGCTCAAGCGTCTTCTCAATTGTTCTGGCGAGCAAGCCAACCTCATCATCGCCGAACCGGCTGGACTCTATGCGTTTATGATCTTCGGCCGATAGTTTTTGCGGGTCGATGTCCGCAACCACTTTCGCGAGTTGCGCAACAGGGGCGACGGCTTTGCGCATCACAACAACGCCCAGCCCGAAACCTAATGCACCGAGCGTACCCACGACACCGGTGATAACGAGCAGCAACCACCAATCCTCTGACGATGCGGCTTCAATCCCGGCCACATCGAAAACTACAAAGGCGCGCCGCTGTTCTGTGTTGCCAGGTATGACCGCAACATGCAACTCGTCGGATTCGAATTCGTACAATCCTTCTGCGGGGTTGGTCTGCGCCCATTCCCTCAGTGATTCCGGCAAGCTGGCAACCTCCTCGTATCCGCGTAGGTTCATCGTCATAGCGGGATAGCTTTGGGCGGCAACCTGCAACTGTTGCGTCAGTACACGGTCTTCGCTCAATCTGATTGCACCGAAGAATGCGAGCCCCCAGGCCAGGCTGAGTACGGCAACACAGATCGCAAACGCAAATGCGACACGCTTGCGCAAACTGAGCCGGTACATTACTCAGCATCCTCTGCAATTCGGTATCCGATGCGATGCACCGTGTGAATGAGCGGGCTATCAAATGGCCTATCGATAGCCTGCCGAAGCTTGTACATGTGCGAGCGAAGCGCATCACCATCGGGGCACTCGTCAGCCCACAACAAGGTTTCGAGAGCATCGCGAGTCACAACAGACGGCGACTCCTCCATCAATCGTTGCAGTAGCTTCATGCCAGCAGGGTTGAGATCAATACGCCGTCCCGCGCGATGCACTTGTAGCGTGGACTTGTTCAATGTCAGATCACCCACAGTTAATAGTTTGTCGGTTTTTCCGTGACTGCGTTTGTACAGCGCCTGCAGTCGCGCATGCAGCTCTTGTAACGCGAATGGCTTGACCAGATAGTCATCGGCTCCCGCCGCAAACCCTTTTAGTTTATCGTCAAGCGTGTCTCTCGCCGTTAGCATAAGCACAGGCGTTTCTACTTTGGCATCAGCGCGCAGCTTTTGGCAAAAACTCAGGCCATCCATCCCTGGAAGCATCAGGTCCAGAACAATAACGTCGAAGGGGTTCGTCAACGCCAGGTGCAGCGCGCTTATACCGTCATAGGCAAAATCCAGAATATAGCTATGCGGTTCGAGATAGGCGGCAATGTTCGCACAAATGTCGCGGTTGTCTTCGACAATCAACGCTCTAATCGGTGTTGCACCCAGCGCGTGTACCATCTGCTGCTCCCTTCTTACCAGGCCCGTTACCAAGCATAGTCCAGTCGCAGGCCAATCAGCGGCTCGGCTTCGCTTTCATCTTTCACTACAACGCCCCGGCGGTAGTCAAACTCACTGTCGTCGCTCGACGAGGTTGCCGTTGCGTTGATGACATCGAGAAAGGTTGTAACGTCTATGGGGCCAAATGCGCGCCGATAGTCAACGCGAACGTTCACCAGGCTGTAACTGCTTTTGCGACCGACATTGCGCTCTGTGATTTCTTTTGAGTAGCGCACAGGTTGTCCGGGCCCCAACACGTCTGAATGAATAATAAATTCTTCGTCTGGCCTGCCAGAAAGATATTTGTAGCGCCCGGCGATCTTCCAGCGGTCGTTGATTTCCCAGGTCAGGCCGAAGGTCGCGACATGCTCGCGGCTGAAGTCGGCAGCTACCTCACCGCGACCGTCCTTCCGGTCGACCACGGCATCGTTGTAAGAATAGGTTGCGGTAGCGTAAAGGCCTTCGGTGATCGTACCCCTTGTCACGATATCGACGCCGTAGGATGTGCCGTCACCAATGTTTGCAAAGGTTCCGCTGACTCGGTCAAGATCTACCACCAGATTGTCGAGGTCTTGATAATAGGCTTCAGTCAACACCGACCAGTTGTTGTACGGAAAAAATTCAAAACCGATACTGCGGTGCGTAATTTCTTCATTCTTAAGGTTGTTCGACTCGTTAGCGGCAAGGTCTAAAAACCGTGGCGACTGATGAAAAAGTCCTGCGGTTGCAAAGTACCTGATCTTATTACCCGGCTGCCAATTGACGCTGAACCTGGGCGATGCGAAGCTCTCGTCCGCAAAGCCGTCCCGCTCGAATCGCACGCCCGTGCCAAAATCCCAATCGCCGAATTCAAAAATTTGTTCTACATAACTTGCGTAGCTCGTTTCTTTCTGACTGAGTGAAGAGTTGGTGTCGGCGGGCGTCAATACAATATAACGCTGATCGGGGTCTGCTCTAAAATCATCTTCGTCGTAGGTAAATCGGATCCAATCGCCATTCAGCACGGTTTCATAATCCAGTTCAAGTTGCGTTACTTGAACACCCGTACTGAACACCCCCCATTGATTCACTATCTCAAAATCGCTTCGCCAGCCGATCTCCGTTTCATCTTCACCGATGGTAATAATGTTCTCCCGCACCGGAAAACTTGATGCAGGAGATCCCTCCGGTACAAGATCAGGAAATGCTTCGCCCTCTGCGCTGATCTTTTCGCTTTTGCGGTAGTAAACCTTATTGTTCCAGACAGCTTTTTCGCCGATCAATGATCGCAATGTCAAACCATACAAATCACTGTCCTGTTCAGAATCCTGAAGTGAAACATCTTCGAAATTGGGTGACTCAAAAACATGAGTCACGCCGCGAGTATAGTCTTCGTGTGTATCTATCAGAAGAACTTCAAGTGTGTTGTTCTGGTTAATGGGTGTGACCGACTTTACGATGATGTCTCTTAAGACAGGCTCTCCAATATCTAATTCTTCAATCGTTTCAAACAAAGCGCCGAAATCCAGTCGTCGGGCAGAAAAGAGCATCGTTGCGTCTTCAGTGATACCGGTAGGGCCGTCGTAACCCACTTCATAGCCCGCAAGGTCGAGACGCAAACTTGCTGAAGGGCTTGGGTTGCCATCGGCGACATCCAGTTTGAGTAGCGATGCCGCGCGGCCACCGTAAGCCGCACCCCACCCACCCGGTGAAAATTCCGCACCACTGATAACATTCGGTGCAAAAATCGAGAAACGGCCACCACCACCGACATCTTCCTGTTCACCGATTGACGCATCAAAGTGCACCGCTTTGTCAAAAGGAAAATCATCAACGAATAACAAATTATCTCGTGGGCCACGGCCACGTACGCTAAAGTTCGCGAATTCGCCGGTGGATGCCAAGCCAGGTAAACCGTCCAGCGAGAGGAGCGGATCTGCACCACCGCCAACAGCGCTGCGCAAGGCTTCTCTATCAAGATAGGTGCCGTTAACGGATGCAATGGCTTCAGCTTGTTTTCCGAGAACCACCATTTCCTCAATGACCTGCCCTCTGAGTTTTAACTCAATCTTGATATTTTTGCGCGTAATCACGCGTACGCTTGGCTCATATAATGGTGCAAACCCGGTTTTGGCTGCGCTCACCGAATAGAGACCGGGGTCGAGCGATTCAACGACGATGCGACCTTGTGCGTCGGTTTCTACAGATCGCGTGGAATTGGTTTCCCGTTTCGTGATCGTGATCTGCACGCTTGAGATTGGCCGGTCAGTACTCTGATCTTTGACAATAACAGTCAGCGCACCGGGCGCCTCTGCTGCGTGGGTAGAAAGTGGAAAACCAAAAAGGGGAAAGCCAATCAGGAGCGCCGACAGAGTCAGCCACGCCACCTGTTTCAAATACCCGCTCATATTGCTCAATTGCCTGCTCATACCGCTCTTCCTCCAAGAATCGACCGTATTTATTGATGAACGCGGAGAGATTAACAACGGCAATGTGACTAAAATGTCGCTGACATGTGAAAGCTACATTACGTCTTTATGAATCCCCACATGGCGCTTACCCTCTCTTTCCCCAACTTGTTAAGAAAGGTAAAACCAAGTTGCGTATATAAGCAGCCTTGGTCACATTACCCATGAATTTATTAGTAACAATCAACCTAGAAGATCACTCAGCTACGATTATAAAAATTTAAAAAGCATTTACCCATGAAAAAATCTATACGCTTTACTCCCTGTTTTTTATCCGTTGTCGGTTTGCTCGCGGGATTCTATCTTGCCGGGTGTAGCTCTACGCCTATCCCGAATCAGGAGCCGGTTGTTAAAACAACCTATGGTTCTATTTCCGGCAGTATTGATGAGGGCGTGTTCAGCTTTAAAGGCATTCCCTATGCGCAGGCTGAGCGATTTATGCCGCCACAAGCGCCGAGTCCCTGGGAAGGCGTGCGTGAACATACGGAATTTGGCCCTATCGCCATGCAGGTTAATAGCTGGTCGCCAGAATCTGCCATGGACGAGCAAAAACTATTTACGGTCAATGTGTGGACGCAAGGCCTGAACGACGGCAAGAAAAGGCCTGTTATGTTTTGGCTCCATGGTGGCGGTTTCAGCGTCGGGGCGAGCGATGATCCGATTACAGATGGAAAAGCACTGGTGCAAAAAGGCGATGTCGTTTTGGTATCGGTAAACCACCGGCTTAATATTTTAGGTTTTCTGGATTTATCAACGTTCGGTGAACAGTATGCCCACTCAGCCAATGTCGGTATGCTCGATGTTGTCGCGGCATTGGAGTGGGTCAATAACAATATCCGCCGCTTTGGTGGCGACCCGGAGAACGTGACGATATTCGGCGAGTCCGGTGGCGGAGGCAAAGTAGGTACCTTGTTGTCGATGCCGGCGGCGAAAGGTTTATTTCACAAAGCCATTATTCAAAGCGGTGCGCTCGTTAATGTGATGACGAAAGAAAAATCCATCAATGTGGGCAATGCCCTGATGGATACTCTGGGACTGACTGGTAATGATCTAAGCACGCTTCACACCATGCCGTATAAACAGCTTGTAGAAGCCGGTAACAAAGCACTGGAAAAAACTGTCGGCCTCCGCGTTCCCGGTGCGACAACCATGTCCGGCTTTGGCCCGGTGCCGGATGGCGTGAATTTATTGCAGCAACCCTTTACGCCGGGTTTTGCCGATATATCCAACGATATTCCGCTGCTAATAGGCTCCACGCTGAATGAGCTGGTGAAGACTGCGTACGATGAAAAAAACTTAACAATACAAGACGCGCGGGCGCGATTAAAAAAATCCTATCGCGACAAAACGGATACCTATATCAAGTTATTTGCGCAAGCCTACCCAAACCATACGCCGCAGGATCTCCTCTCCATCGATACACTTTTTCGGCCCAATACCATCGTCACAGCAGATGCCTGGTCGGCCAAGGCGAATGCGCCGGTTTATTCATACCTGCTGACATGGAAAAGCCCGGTCGAGGACAACTCCAAGGGCTCATTTCACGGGCTCGATATCCCCCTCGCATTCAATAATATCGAACTGGGAAAACATTGGACCGGAACGACAGAAGAAGCTCATCGAGTCGCCGACATCATGAGTTCGGCGTGGATTAATTTTGCACGGACCGGCAACCCGAATGTCAGTGGCGCACTGCCCGAGTGGAAACCTTATTCGCGGGAAAATGGCGAGACCTTAATTTTTGATACGGACCCCAAAGTACTTAACCATCACGACAGAGCATTAATGCAGTTGATTAAAGCGATGCGCTAGGCTCACCCTCTACGACACGTTAAAGGAAACAGTTTTATGCAAACAACAAGAATAGGTTTTCTACTCTTTATCATGGCGATAGGATTTCCTGCATGGTCTGAGCAACCCGCTTCCAGAGTGATCGAAAACGGCGGCACAGGACAATATTCAGCCATCATGATGACCGAGCCTTCGTTGCCGACCCATACGCTATTTCGGCCCGCCAACATCGATAAATTTAAAGGAAAAGAGGCTCTACCCTTGATAGTCTGGGGTAACGGTGCATGTTATGACTCACCATGGGAGCACGTAAACTTTTTGAACGAAATTGCCTCGCATGGCTTTCTGGTTATTGCCATTGGCACCATGCCAACCGAAAAGGGCGAGCAGGTGACCGAGCGTTCTACATCATCCAAATTACTGGATGCAATTGATTGGGCTGTTGCGCAAAACAAGGATAAGAAAAGTATTTATTTTAAAAAGATTGATACAAAGCATATCGCCGTTGCCGGTATGTCATGCGGCGGCTTACAGGCGCTGGAGGTTGCCGGTGATCCACGGGTTTCTTCATTAGTGGTGTGTAACAGCGGTATATTCAACGATCCGATTCGTGGCAATGCCATGCCGATGATGCCGCAATTGGACAAAACGCAACTGAAAAAAATTCACACACCCACTTTGTATTTGCTCGGCGGCCCCTCTGATATTGCATATAACAACGGCATGAATGATGTTGAGCAAATAAACCATGTGCCCGTTTTTGTCGGCAACATTGATGTCGGTCACGGTGGAACCTATGCTCAGCCCTTCGGCGGCGACTATGCCAAGGTGGCAACAGCCTGGTTTAACTGGCAACTGAAAGGCGATAAGAAAGCGGGCGAATTATTTACCGGCAATCCACCGGGGCTTTCCAAATTCCCGGGCTGGACTGTCGACAAAAAGAATATGCCCTGAGTTTTATATTGACCAACTCTGCCTACTTCACCGCAAACTGGTTTCAGCCCCCGTGCTTGAAACCAGCCGCTCCAAACGCTCATCCAGCCCCACCACCCCGGCAGTGCGAATGCGGAATAAGTCTTCAAGCACACCCTTGATGTCATCAACAGAACTGAGTTGCCGCTTGTCCGCTTCGCCCGTTAAGGAATAGAAAGAATATTGTGTGCCATGCAGTACATGCCGCCCTGCCTTTTCCGGGAGGGCGGCCACCAGGCTGGTAACGAAATGGGAGCTGGGGTGCGTCGACACATACCAGTTGCACACCTCATAGTCTGCCGCGACGTGCGCGGTCAAATCGAACACGTAGAGCGCTGTCCACAGGTTTTTGATGCGCGCCTCAAGGCGGTAAAGCGCGTGTTCGCGCGTGAGGCGATACTGCCCATGCGGTGTGTGTTGAATGTCATTGATAGCGAACCGAATCGGCGCGGTCAGGGTCATGCCGCCGAAACCGGTATCGGCAATCCACTGTTCGCCGTTGGCTTCCACCAGCAATAGCATATGGCTGCGCGGCGTTATCACATCCTCCGCTACATTTAATCGCACACGCGCCGCCAGGCCGATCGTCTTGAAACCAATCTGCTCCACTACATACTGGAACACGGCGTTTTGTTCGTAACAATAACCACCGCGCCTGGCGATAGTGAATTTTTCCAGCAAGGCCGGAATACTCAAGGGCACGGCCGCTCCCGTAAAGGAAGATAGATTTTCAAAAGGAATAGATTGGGTATGTTGAAGGTGCAGTTGGTAAAGCGTATCGAAGGTAGGTGTGAGCGCACCGTCATATTGAATGTGGTTGAGGTAAGCGGTGATATTCTTCAATTGGCGCTCCATTAGTGTCTCCCATCGCTATTGATTAAATTAGGCGGCACTATAAAACCTCAAGTTAGCTTTAGGTCAAGAAGAGAATTACAATACTGAATAAATCACCAAAATCATAACCAGTTTGATGACCATTATTCGCGACGGCACGAAGGTGTTCAAATGATCCCTTATAGATTACCCCAAGAGAAAGAAACGCTTTTGCATTATGCGGAGCTTCTTAATGATGTAACGGCAAAACGGATCATTGAGAATGATGCAATCAGGAACGCAGATGAGGCTACTTACCTAGCGCAGTTTTTTTGGCGGATGGTTGACCAATCGAATATCGAGGATACGACATCCGGGAATAATAGCGAGTATATCCTCGAAAAGATCATTATTACTCTAATGTCGTACTTTCGATCCAGTGGCTACGAAGAGCAATGGGAACGAGTTTCGGATGAGCGCCCTTAACAGTAAGACCCGGGTGCGCTTTCATTCTCTCCAATCATATTGATGTAAAAGCCGGAACACTCCGGTTTTTTGACTCCTGCCAATCTCGCAGCCACAGTTACCCGCCGAACAGAACGAAGCCCAAAAAATGCACAGAATTGAATAAGGTTAAGACTTCAATGTATATTTGGGCGCGCCATATCCAATCCGTGCATGTCTTGAGAAGTGAAACTGTCCTCCGCGTTGTGCATGGCTCTACCCAGGTATTTGTAAGAGACCCACATGCCCACACCCTTCACCACTGTCGACCCGCTCCCCCTGAAACGGGTTTCTACCCTGTTGGGGCTCTATGCGCTTATTGGCGGCATCGCCTCCTTGAGTGGCTGGGTATTTGACGTTCCGCGCCTTACGGATTGGCTAGGCGATAACATTTCTACACAACCCAACACCGCCGTGTTAATTGCGTGCGCTGGTGCGGCCATACTGTTATTTCAATATGGTTACAAAAAGTTACCGTTGTTGCTTGGCGGATTTGTGGCGCTGGGTGGAGCGCTGAACTTGTTGCAATACATAACCGGCGCCGACTTCGGGTTTAATCATCAGTTACTGTTCGGGCGCGAGTGGGGCCACAAGGCCAGCTTCAAGCCGGGCCGTTTTGGCTTACCCGCTTCCATCTCTTTTATGTTTATCGGGTTCTCGCTCGTGTTGCTTGGCATGCGCAACGACGCAGTGCGTCGCTATGTTCCTCCCCTGTCGCTGATGGTTGTGCTGCTGATGGTGTTTTCGCTCCTGGGCTACCTGTTCGGTGCACGCAATTTTTATGCAATCCCCTGGCTTTCTGCGATTGCGCTGCCCACTGCAACCATGCTGTTGGCCCTGACGGTTAGCGTGATTGTGAATGTGCCCCAGTATCACCCCATGCTGTTGTTGTGTGAGCGTTCCAGTGCCGGCACCATGGCGCGAACGGTATTACCCATTCTGATCATTATTATTCCGCTCTTTATCTGGCTGCGCACCAAAGGTCACGAGCTCGGCTTCTTTGACCAGGGCACCAGCCGCGCCCTGGGCGCAGCCATGCTGATCATTGCGGTGGTAGCGTTGATGTGGATCGCGCTGATGGCATTGCGCCGCCGCGAACAACGCGAACGCGAAGCAGACCAACGCAAGGATGAGTTCCTCGCGACCCTGGCACACGAGTTACGCAACCCTCTTGCCCCTATCAGCAATGCCGCCGCCGTATTAAAAATTGCCAATGGCAACCGCGATATGCTGGAGCGAGCCACCGGCACCATCGACCGGCAGTTGGTGCATTTGGTGCGGCTGGTTGATGACTTGCTGGATATGAGCCGCATCAGCCGCGGCAAACTGGAACTGCGGCGCGAGCCTATCGAATTAGCCGCCGTCATTCAGCAAGCTGTCGAAACCTCACGCTCGCTGTTTGAATCGGCCAAGCATACGTTTAACTTAACGCTGCCCTCTGAGCCCATTTACCTGAATGGCGATGCCGTCCGGTTGACCCAAGTGGTCAGCAATCTGTTGAGCAACGCCTGTAAATTTGCCGGCCAGCACGGCCAAATTGATCTGACTGTTGAGCGGCGGGACAAGTGGGTCACCATCAGCGTCAAGGACAACGGCATCGGTATTCCACCCGATATGCTCGAATCGATCTTCGAGATGTTTTTGCAAGTTGACCAATCCCTGGAGCGCTCGCAAAGTGGATTGGGCATTGGCCTTACCTTGGCCAAGCGACTGGTCGAACTCCACGAAGGCCGCATTGACGCGCGCAGCGAAGGGCTCGGCAAAGGCAGCGAATTTATCGTTCGTTTACCCATCACGATTGATCAAACCCTGCCGCTTACCAAGACAGAAAATATCAAAGAAGCAAACGCCGAAACGCGTATTCTGATCGTTGATGATAATCGGGATAGCGCGCAAACCCTGGCGCAAGTGCTCGAGCTTTCCGGCAATCAAACGTTCATGGCTCACGATGGAGAGGAAGCCGTCGCGGCAGCAGAACAGCAGCGGCCGGATGTGATCCTGCTGGATATCGGTTTACCTAAATTAAACGGCTTCGACGCCTGCCGACGCATTCGCGAAAATGCCTGGGCGGACACGGTATTGATCGTTGCGCTGACCGGTTGGGGTCAGGAAGAATACCGCCGCAAATCCGCCGAAGCCGGATTCGATCGCCACCTGGTAAAGCCAGTGGACCTGGGCAAATTGATGGCGTTGCTGGCTAACTCGCCGCTGCGCCAGTAATTAACGCCGCACCACACATCGCACCCGCACACCCTCCTCGGTTATTTATCACACGGTCTACCGCTGCAAGTTGTTATAGGGTAAACGCTACTGCGGGCTGCGTGCCTGCCCTTTTCATGCGACGACGTGCGAGGTCATTATGGATTCCATCAACAAAAACCAACCAGAACACAACCACGAAGATTTAAGCGGAACGGCGGCGGTCGAAAAAATCCGCCACATTGTCGACAAGGCAGAGAGCTGCTTCTTTACCACGGCGTTTCAAGTTGCCGGCTCCAGCGGTACGCGTCCGATGGGCGCACAAGAAGTAGATGACGAAGGCAACCTGTGGTTTCTAAGCGCGAATGACAGCCATAAAGATCAGGAAATTGCCGTTAATCCGAATGTGACTTTATATTTTCAAGGATCAGCGCATTCAGATTTTCTGGTACTAAAAGGTGTCGCCAGCGCATCGCGTGATGAAAGCAAAATTAAAAAGCTGTGGCAGCCCATCTTTAAAACCTGGTTCACCGAAGGTGAAGATGATCCGCGAATTTCTGTTATTAAAGTAACGCCAACAGAAGGCCACTATTGGGATACCAAACACGGCTTCGCCGTGGCCGGTGTGAAAATGGCCATCGGCGCGCTGACCGGCAAAACGCTGGACGATTCCATTGAAGGAAAAGTTAAGCCTTAATCCGCACTGCACGCCCCACCCGTAGGTCGGATTAGCCATCGGCGTAATCCGACAACCCTCCCCCTCAAACCCTCTCCAACCCCACACACCCGTAATACCGTGTAATTGACTTCCCACCCCAAGATCCCGCATTAAAACCAACAAACCCATGCAAAAGAATTCTGAAAAAATTCGGCGCTCCACTGGCACAAGAGTCTTCCATGGGCTTTAATACAGAAATTATTGCCAGGCACTACAGCAACCCCTTCGCAAGCAATAACGCGTAACAGGGAAAAAGGGAATGATTGGTTTGTGACTTCTTTATGCCGCCTTCTCCACAATTGTATTCCCTCGAAGTTTATATGCTAGCAAGGCTAGATGATCACTGGGCCTTATAATGGCTAGCTGGCTTTTGGCTTATGGGTGAGTTTTAGGGGCTGCTTTGTGCCCAAAGCGGAAGTTGGAAGCAAATGCGCCACGTTGAGTGAATTGTCGCGCGAATCACGCTTTGAATCTTAAGTTCACTCGACACCTTGGTAGGGTTGGCACAATCCCTGTGCCGTTGTGGCATCAAATTAAACCTCAGTTTGTTCAGCTATTTCCAACGCGTCGTCAACTTCAATACCCAGGTACCGCATAGTGCTTTCGAGTTTGCTGTGTCCCAATAGCAACTGCACCGCGCGAAGGTTTTTCGTTCGCTTGTAGATCAAGGTGGCCTTGGTGCGACGCAAGGAATGTGTACCGTAATCTTCCGGCGATAACCCGATAAGACTTAGCCAGGATTTGACCACCCTGGCGTATTGTCTGGTGGAGATGTGGGCATCAGGCTTTGAGCGACTGGGAAAGAGGTAGTTGTGATTGGATAAATGTTTCTTTCCGATCCAGCAGAGTAGCGATTGTTGCGTTTGCGGCGTAATTTCGAACTGGACCGGTCTTTTGGTCTTCTGCTGAATCACCAAAGCTCTCTTGAGGATGCCGGCTCCGTGAGCAATGTCCTGAACCTTGAGTTTCACCAGGTCACAGCTCCGCAGTTTGCTATCGATAGCCAGGTTGAATAACGCTAAATCTCGATGCCTATGTGCTATTTCAAGCCTGACGCGAATGGACCAAATTTCCTGGAGTTTGAGCGGGGGCTTTTGACCGATGAGCTTGCCTTTGTTCCAGGGAGTATGATGATTGAAATGACTTGTTGGCATGATAAAACCCTCATGGTGATGGGGCTATCAGTGTGTCTCCTGATACGGGGTGTGGCTATTAGCGCTTCCTACCGCAGGGCTAATCGATCGGCTGGGCTTTTGATATTAATAAAGTGTCGTCCGAGTACATGGGTATAAATCTGTGTTGTTTTTATGTCGTTGTGGCCTAACAACTCTTGAAGATTGCGAATATCGCAACCCGATTGCAATAGATGAGTTGCAAAGGAATGCCGGAAGGTATGGCAGGAGACACGCTTTTGATCGACACCCGCCAGCGCTACCGCTTTCTTTAGCGCCTTGCGAATAACGGAGTCGTGAAGATGATGTCGGCAGGTAACGTCCGTCGTGGGATGAGTGCAAAAGCCCGTGGCAGGAAAGATAAACATCCATGCCGGGGACCTATAGGCATTGGGAAATTTAACGCCTAAACGATGAGGAAGGGATGGTCCTAAACCTAATTTGTTATCGCCTTGTTGAAGGGTCAATGCCTTTTCAATCGCGTCCTTCAGCGGTGGAACGACTGATTCACTTAACAAGGTTTGCCGATCTTTGTTTCCCTTCCCGTCGCGTACCGTAATGGCATGGTGGGAAAAATCAATATCCTGGACTCTGAGCCGAAGTGCCTCTGTGATTCGCAAGCCACTGCCGTACAGCAATTCCACAATCAGTCGATGCCGAGGCCCAAGATGTTGCAATATCAAAGCGACTTCTGCCGGTGTCAAAACGGATGGCAGGTGCCTCTGTTTTGTCGCCAAGCTAAATCCCATGTCACTCAAATCCTGCTTTAGGATTTTGTGATAAAGAAATACCAAGGCATTTAAGGCTACTTTCTGGGTATTGACAGCTACGCCTCTCTTAACCGCAAGCCAGGACAAAAATGCCTTCACTTCTTCAGCACCCATGCTCTCAGGGTGCCGCTTACCGTGAAACAAAATAAACTGCTTTATCCAGAACAAGTAGGATTTCTCAGTACGGAGGCTATAACCCCTTAACCTGATCTCCCCGCGTATCTTTTCCAGGAATGGACTGGCTTTTGCTAACATGGCAAAGACTCCTTCCGAAGACGGATGCTGTATATATGTACAGCATATCTATTCTGAGGGCAAGAGGATGCTCATTTAGCGTCTTTACGTTGCTCAATAACCACTTCCGCAAAGACAAAAATGCCTTTATAGTCAGTGATTTGAGGGGCTCGAAGGAATGATATTGCGCATTCGGTCGGGCGGAAAACGCGCATGCACAGTTTGCTTTCCAATGTATATCAACAGATTCAGCCAAAATGCTTTTACATTCAAAGATTTCAATGCGAATGTTAAAAATGGTCTGAGGAGGGATAACGCGCATGCGCAGTATTAAAATGTTAGTTTTGCCGAGGAATCAACATGTGGAATGCTTTTGAGTCAGGTGAGACTATTGGAACAACAGGTAGCGAAGATGGCGTCATAATCAGGGACGAGGTGCATGCTGAAGGGGCTCGACTCACACTTGAATCAGACGGCGTTACGGCCCCATATTCTATTACCAGCGGAGTATATGGAGAGTTTTTTCATACTACTTTCCTTTCTTCTCGCGATGAAGCAGAGAAAGAATTTGAGGCGATGAGAGCCGAAATTGACAGTTATCTTAATAACGAGAAAAGTTCAAATTGGATAGAAGAGTTCATAAATCGTCACTAAAACTAACAAGCAAAGCCAGCACCGGCCCTGCGGGCCTGGACCTCGCTACGCTCGGCCGCTGCTTTGAACGTTAAGCAGTCATGAAAATGGAATATCTACAATTACAAAACAATGATTTATTGCCAAATATTAATTACATGCGTCCTTTCAAGTGTGTTCTTGTTAGTGAGGCTCCCGTTTCTCAAGAATGGCAAACAAAAGTTAGCGAATGGCTTGTGAATTCCGGTTGTCTCTATATGCTGGCGTGGGGCAATAATTGCAGTTCGTGGGACGACTCCGTAGATGTTGCAAATCTAGAAAAGTTTGAATATCAAGAAATTCCTGCGGAGTCATTTGTTATGACTACTTGGCATGAAAATGAATCTCTGTCTGAAGTTTTCGAGTTTTGTAAAAAATTTGCTATGCACGAAGTTGAAAATCTGGAAAACACATTGCTTTTACATATTTCAACTGAAAGAAAATTTGAGGTTTTAATCTCAGAGTATGAAAGCGCTTAACAAGGCGTTGCAGCCTCGTTCCGCTTCGCTCCACTGGACAGTTTTTCTGTTGCGCTTTTGCATTCGCGGTGCTCATTGTGTGTAACACAAAAGCGCAACAAAAAAACTGCCGCTGAACTTAACGTTATAGCTCAACCCAAATATACATCGGAGGTTTTAATGGCAATTGAGTGGGTAGTAGAGAGATTAGTTTCTCTTATTCCAGCTATTGGAAATGCATCTAAGGATAAGCGAGAAGTTGCTGACAACGCCTTAAGGTCTGTTTCTCATGCTCTTACCGAAACTTGTATTTATGTAAATCATTACCTCGAAAAAGATAAACGAAATGAGGAAATTGAAGCTCAATTATCAAGGTGTTGGAGTGCAGCCGCAATTCCTATTAGGCATCTTGATAGAGAGCTTTCCGAAATCTGTGAGTATAAGAGTGAGCATTGGTTAAATCCAAGCAATTGGGATGGATCGAAAGCAAAGGGTATAGCCATTGATTTAGAGTCTGTCCGTGAGAAGTACAGAGCAAAATTGAACTAATGAAAGCTATAACAAGCGCATGTTGTTCGCCCCTATGGGGCAGGGACCTCCGTTCCGCTGCGCTTCACTACGGCCCCAAATGCGGGCGTTATAGGCCACTATGATAGATCGAATTGCCCGAGATAAAGCTGCTGAAATTGCTCGTCATTTCGTGACCGGACAAATCTACAATTTTGACTTCGAAGATGCAAAGCCTGACTCGAAGGACCCAATAATTGACGCGGTCTGGGATTCGCTCTGGCCGTTTTACTGTGACATACGCAAGCATAAATTAAGAGATGAATGGCAGTTGCCTGCAGAAGGGAAGCGTAAAATCGCAATTTGGATACTTTTCTTACACAGTGATGAGGAGTACCGTTGGCCAAAAATTTCATATCCTGGCAGTAGGCCAATAGTCTATAACCTATTTGAGAGATTACTTGGCTGCCATAGAAAACAGGAAAGATTTTTTAAAGCAGGTAATTTCGAGGTATGGCCTTTTGTTGATGATGCATCGTTTTTGCTTGCTAAAAGCAATCCAAGGCTGCTTAATCGTGGCCTATAACAAACCGCGTCATTCGGGGCCTGCGGCCCCTGCGACGCTCACAAGTTCGCGCGCATGCGCGGGGCGTTAGGGCCGCTCAGCTTCGGCCCCTTCGCAGTAGGCTCGATGAATGCAAAACCAGAAAGTAACCGGGCGCTAATAGGCCAATTCCCAGTTTTATTCCATGAAAAAATAGGAAGGAAGCAACTACGAAGCAAAAGATCGCTAGGAGTAATATCAGAAAGGAATGGAAATGGCGTTGGGTTAGTGGCATAGAGGCACCAATTGGCTAGTTAAAACCGTCAGCGCAAAAGCCATCGGCTTTTAAACGCTAATTGCTGCCCCTGTCGTACCCCGAGGCGCGGCTCTAACCAGCTGCTAGAAATCAACATTCCTAACCTGGCGCTCAGTCGTTAAGGTATATGTGGTTTAAATTAGTGTCAAGCCCTAACAAGGCCATCATGCATCGCCCGCAAGCGGGCTGGACAAATTTTCCGTGGCTCAATTTTGCGCTTTTCGCTACGCTAGCGCAAAATCGTTCCACTTCAAATTTGCCGCATATAGCGGCGTTAAAAAGGGCGAAAAATGAAATACCTTTATTCGGTAATACTCGTTCTGATCTCAAGCGCTTCTTTTGGAACATCTCCAATCAATACTCAATCAATAACCGTAAAGGAAGCAAAGAAGCTTGGTTTCATTATTGAACGCTCAACAGAATCTTGGGCAACCATATATCAGGTAACACCTATTTCACAAAACAAGCACAAATGTAAGCTGTTTAACGTGTCTTCTGGGTTCTATGATCAAAATGGTAATTTTAGTGGTCAAATTTTCGTTCGCAAAAGCGGAATCCCTTCTGAGATTGAAATAGCAGTGCCACCTAACAGCTCAAAAGCAGATCTTAGTTTTGACTATATATGTGAAAATCCATCACCAAAAACAAGTATTCGCTATACAATTACATTTTAAGAAAATATTTTTAACAAGGCGTTGCAGCATCGTTACGGCTTCGCCTCCACTCGACAGTTTGTAAGTAGCGCATTTAGCGAATCGCTACGCGAAGTTTTTCGCAAATGCGCTACTTACAAACTGCGGCTGAACTTAGCGTTATGTTCGGCAGAATGGAGTCCGTATAAATGAATCAACAGAACATTGAAAATTTTAACAACGCTACTTTATTTATACTTAGTCATTTATATAGCCTGTTCCCTGAGAAAGTTGACTTCGATTCGTTTGACATTGCCATTCGAGAACTAATTACCCAAACTGGTTCAATGTTGATTCCTAAAGGAGCGGAAGACCCAACAGAGGAAGGTGGCGAACTGGAATTTTTGAATTGCCTTACGAGCACGACAGTTTGGCTTCAAGAGGAGCAGTATATTCGATATCAAGAACACAACCCTCCACATGAATTTAAGGGGGTTGTACTCAGCAACAAGGGGCTTGTGCTGCTACAAAAGCCATCTGCATTGAACCCTTCTGTGAAGTTAGTCGAATCAATTAAAGCTGAATTCAAAAAAGGTGCTGCTCTAGGGCTCCAAAGCCTGGGGCAACAATTAATTAAGTCAGGTGTGAGCAGGTATTTGGTAAGTGAGTAAACATAACAAGCCACACCATTACGCCGCCGCAAGCGTCGGCGGGACGCTCGTAAACTCGCGCCCATGTGTGGAGCGTTATGCAGGAATAGCATGAGAAGCTTCCATGATTTTAATATCTTTGAGTACACGGTAAATTGCCAGCTCAAGGAAATAGCCTTAAAACTGAAAGAGCATCACGGCAATAGAGAAGGAACTGTAATTTTTAGTGGTGTTGTTGGTCATCTCTTTGAAAATGTTTTGGAAGGTAATATCGTCTTAGAGTTTGCGGAAATAGAAGCAACTCAGTTCTATAAGAAGTTTGAAAAATCACTTCTTAATTACCAAAAATGGGGGCTTCCTATGCTGTTCAAATCAGAAACAGAGTTTCTTTCTGAATCACAACAAAAGAATTTGAAGTTTATATCTATATCAACATCATACGGTTTGTCGGGCTGGGTAATTTGTACTGCGGTAACTATAAATGCATAACAAATCGCGCCAGGCTCGCAAACTTCGTTTGCTGGACGCATTGCAAGTCGCGCATTTAGCGAATCGCTGCGCTAAGTTTATCGCACATGCGCAACTTACAACGCGCCCCTGCGCTCAACGTTAGCTATGTTCGGCGGTGGACAGAGGAGCCAGATGGACATTGAGGAGTTAGAAGAAGAACTATATGAAGACCTAAACGGCCGCATCACGGCTGTTGACTTCACTAATGACCTGGTAATCCGATTCCAGTGCGACTGCTGGAGGGAAGCCAATACCGTCCGCAAGTTCCAAATCACTTGCCATGGGGTCAAGGAAAGCTCTGCTCAGCCGTCCTCTGTCGGGGGAATATCATTCATAGAAGAGCATCCCTTGCTGTGGAATCACAATGAGCCTCACGGGTACCTTTACTATTCAAGCGCACCGAAAAACAGGCACGAGATACTGGGCAGGCTTTGGGAGAGCCACCAAAAGATCTTTGGGGGTTGGCGCCCGTTATCTGACTACGTGCATACGAACCACGCAGGAAACTTCATAGACTTCTGCCAAGGAGGCTACGGTCAGCTGGCTCATGGGCCAAAGTGTCTGCTTGAGGAGTACCAAAATGTGGTCTCGGGGCTAATCAAAGCGAACTACGTGGCCTCATACCGGCCTACAGGAAACGCGAAACTGTTAGTATTTGATGATTGCTTCGTGGTCTGCGATTCAGTAACTCTTACCGAGCCCGTCAGCTAACAATGCGCTGCTGCGGACAATTTTTCCGGCGCATTCTGCGCCTCCAAAATAGCCGCAGAGCGCGGTGTTAGCCCTTTTCGGAAATTTAGACATGGCTGTAAAAAATCAGTATCAGGACCTACTAAGATCTAAAATTGTATCTGCCATATCTCAAGCAAAAGCTGCGTCAGGTTTTTCACATCAAGGGGTAAAGGGTACAGTCCTTGAGGTGCTGATTGGCCAGCTGTTTAAACCATTATTGCCCGCTGACATTGGAGTGGGAACTGGACAGATAATAGATAGCTACAGTGGCAAGCTGTCGGGACAAGTAGACATTGTTCTATACAATAGGGCAATACTGCCGCCGATTTTGATGGATGAAAAAGTTGGTATTTTTCCTATAGAATCTGTCCTTTATACCATCGAAGTTAAAACAAAATTAAATGCCACTGAGCTTAAGATGGCCCATGAGAGCGCAAAAAACATAGCGCAAAATTTTGGTTACCGTCCTGGCGTGAAAGGTGAAGATGGAAAGGAAAAGCACCACACTATAGAAAAAGTAAGATCGGTAGTATTTGCTCTTGGCTCAGACCTTAGTGGCAATAAATTAAATGAGGCTGAGCGATATCGAAAAATATACGGTGATGATTCTGCACATATACGAGCTATTTGTGTTGCCGGAAAGGAATATTGGTACGATAACGGGAACTACTGGATAGGTTTTAAGGATGGTCAAAACTTCGATGAAATTCTAGCGTTTATCGGTGGAGTGACTAATACCTACCGTGAAGTTTCGGTTAGCCGAGGGCAGCCTTGTTTGGGACACTATGTTATTCCAGAAGCCATGGGTTTTGTCGCAACAAAATCTAGAGATGTTCCCTCAGTAAAATTGACCTGCAAAAATTGCGGTATTGAGGGCGATATGGTTCCAAATATTGGCTCAATGGATATCACCATTAACGGGGCTATTTCCTCAAAAGAAAATTGTCCTAGTTGTGGGGGTAAGATGTCCTCGAAGAACGGCACTTATATTTTTAAAAGCGGGCAGCTTGTTGAGAGTCAGTTGGGCTAACAAAGTGCTGCTAGGGACAATCCTACGCTGCGCTTCGGTTTGCCCCAGAGCACGGCGTTAGGCATCCGTGTTACCCACCAACTGTAGACACTTTAAGGTCCGCTTTTGGCCGAAAGCAGTCATCAAGTCTCTTTCGATATAATATTTATAAGCGACAATTAATTCGCTGCAACCACTCATCAAACAGTTGCGCCTTATCACTGATCGACCGAGACATACGCCTCACTCCTTGCGCATAAGCTTTATCTGCCGAATCACACTGCGCGACATTAAGACTTACCGATTCGCAAAAGAAAGCACAATAGTCATTAAACTCAGAAAACTCATCGCAAAGGTTCAGAAACTCCTGCCTGAGTGATAGCTCTTGTCCGTCGATCTTCCTTTTTGTCTCTATATCCAACATATTAAATCCGTCCTTATATATATTATTTGCTAATCATAGTATGTAGAACTATAGTATGCAAATTAGCAAAGTTGGCGAATGCCTACACAACCTAATCAATGCCAACTTGTTAACGTATTCGCGGCCAATGTTCGACGCAAACGGCTGGAGCTTGGGCTTTCCCAGGAAGAGCTTGCGGAATATGCCGGAGTGCATCGCACTTATATCGGAATGCTGGAGCGGGGGGAGAAGAACGTCACAATTTATAACATTGAGCGATTGTCCATTGCTCTGGATGTGACTCCGGCCTATTTATTAACGCCTTTCGAAAAATAGTGTTACCGGATCTTACTATTCCGCCGTAGATAAGGAGCAACACGTGAAGAATGCTGATGAGAAGGAAGATAGCTACTTCATTAATAAACGAGCGCTTGGGGAGTTGTTTGATAGCAAGTTTCCTCTAAACCTTCACCTGTGGAGAGGCCAAAAGCCAGCAGAAAAAGGCAATCCGGTTTTATATCCTATCCTCAAAGCTTTCCTTCTTTCTAATGGTAAAAGAAGGGAACCCGATATAGATACCTATGAGAAAAACGGTACAACATGGGCCAAAGCTACCAGCGGAGGGGTGTCATTATTTGACGCGCTGGGAGTCCCTAACAGCAAATGGAAATATTATCGCTTACCTGCCGGCACAGACATTCCTCATGGGTTAGTAATCACTAAAGACTCTTTCAATCCACGCCATAATGCTACACATTATTCTTTGAGACCTAACTGGGACATGCCCCTAAAGAAATTCTTAATGCTACTTGATCAAGTTGCTACAAAATTAGTTGCGGAGGCGTAAATGAACTTCTCTTTGTCCGAACTCGCTACATTGATTCGCCTCGTTGACAAGGAATTGGATGAGCTGCACGAACAGATTAATTCTGATAACGATGAGTTAGCCGACGATGCAGCGGATCTTTCAGTTCAGGTGGGTGAGATAGCTGGAAAGCTTAAAACGCTTTATGAAAGCAATTGGCAAGAAGGCAGCAATCATGTGCCGTACGATGAGATTCTAAAACAATAAAAAGCCGGAGCTTTCGCTCGGGCTTTTTCGTTTATCCCTCCCCTCTTTAGGTTATTCATCCTGCTTTTTAAGCTAAGGGGTTCAGTCACTACATCTGTAAGAAGTTGGTTTAATAATGGCAAAGAAAAGCGTGAAAGAGATCAAAGAAAAGATGCGCAAGCTTCTTGAAGACGCCGCACACAACGAAGACAAGGAACCCCAATCCATTGGCAATCCAGAAAGGATTTTCGACAAAAAAGAAAATGAAAGTGAAGACGGAGATCCTGCTTTCACAGATAAATGAAAAATGGTATCGGTAGGACAACAGGGGTTGGATAATTTTATGGCCAAAGGAGCTTTTTGCTTTATAGCACTATGCTTTCTCGTACTCTCTTGCAACGCACAAGACGCACCCCACACTCAAGCGAATGTAGATATTAAAGAAGGCTTAAAAGCCTACCTACTATCCCATTATGATGACATTAAAATTTCAGAGGTTTACTCCAAAAACGATAACAAAAAAGCCTACCTGGAAAAATCGCTGGGCGATGCCTTGGTAAAGGAAGTGGTTGATATTCAATCCCACGATATTTACTTTAGAGAATTATCAGCAACAGCTGAGGTTCATTTAGGGATTGCCTATTTGCGTTATGACACGCAGGAGCAAGCCCAAAAAGCGATGGCGCAAATTGAGCAGAAAGGATTTTTTGAAAACACCAAGATTTTAACGCGTTACATCATCACCAATATCGACGCGCAAAATGTGATTCTGTATACGGAGTCTGCGGCGAATAAAATGGTGCTGGAGTATCTGGATATTGCATCAAGCAAGCTGAAGAAACTATAAGCCGAACCCTATGGGCAACTCGTTCGGATTGCCCCGCCTCACACCCGATGAGCGCCCTTCCCAAAACCGCTAATCCCCCCGCAGGCCAACCAATCCAGACACAGTAAAAAAAGCAGCGCCAACTGCAGCAATCACAATATGCTCGGGGTGGAGCCATCCAAAGAGCAAATTCGCGACAACCAGGCTCAAATAAACATTCTGTTTTACAGCGTGCGCACTTAACAGATTTTCAGAAGATTCTCGTGTCATAGTGATATATTCCAACGTGATGCGAAGTATCCTGATTCACAAACCGTTTGATTGTTACACAACCGCGTTAATTTTTTCACGCCCCTATTTTTTCAAACCCCTATGGAGAGCCGATATGACCACGCCAGCAAAAAATACCATCTGCCTTTGGTACAACGGTGACGCGGAAGAAGCCGCGCGTTTCTATGCCGCGACATTTCCTGATTCTTCTGTTAATGCGGTGCATTTCGCGCCGGGTGATTATCCGTCGGGGAAGGAAGGCGATGCGTTAACGGTGGAATTTACCGTCATGGGTATTCCGTGCCTGGGCCTGAATGGTGGGCCGGCGTTCACGCATAGCGAGGCCTTTTCGTTTCAGGTGGCCACGGTTGATCAGGAGGAAACGGATCGCTATTGGAATGCCATCGTCAACAATGGTGGCGCGGAGAGCGCTTGCGGTTGGTGTAAAGACAAATGGGGTATTTCCTGGCAAATTTCGCCGATTGCACTTCTACAAGCCGTCACCGACCCGGACCCTGCTGTAGCAAAACGCGCATTTAATGCCATGATGGAGATGAAGAAGATCGACATCGCCACTATCGAAGCGGCGCGGCGCGGTTAATTCGTTTCAGCGGGTTGCGTTATAAAATAAAAAAGCCGGCGCATGTACGCCGGCTTTTTTATGTCGCTGTTACCGATTTATTTACTCTGCAAAAAATTCAACAAATCCTGATTCAACTGCTCCTTGTGCGTATCTGCCAATCCGTGCGGGGCGCCTTTGTAGATGATCAATTTTGAATTCTTGATCAACGCGGCTGAGGCTTTGCCGGTGGTTTCAATCGGTACGAGTTGATCGTCGTCGCCGTGTACCACCAAAGTCGGTACATCAAATTTTGCTAAATCTTCTCTGAAATCCGTTGCTGAAAACGCGGCGATGGAGTCGTAAGTATTTTTTGCACCGGCCATCATGCCCTGCCTCCAGAAGGATTGGATCATGCCTTGTGACGGTTTGGCGCCTTCGCGGTTAAACCCAAAGAAGGGGCCGGAGGCGATGTCCAGGTACAGTTGCGAGCGGTCTTTGTTGGATGCCTCGCGGATGCCGTCGTACACCGACATGGGTACGCCGTTGGGATTCCACTCGGTCTTCACCATGATCGGCGGTACAGCGCTGATCAGTGCGGCTTTTTTCACGAGTTTGGTGCCGTGCCGGCCGATGTAACGTGCCACTTCGCCGCCGCCGGTGGAGAAGCCTACCAGGGTTACATCTTTCACCTTGAGGGCTTTGATCACGGCAGATAAGTCGTCGGCGTAATGGTCCATGTCGTTACCGTCCCAGGGCTGGCTGGAGCGGCCATGGCCACGGCGGTCGTGGGCAATCACACGGTAGCCTTTCTCGGCAAGGAATTGCATTTGCGATTCCCAACTGTCGGAGTTGAGCGGCCAGCCGTGGCTGAACATCACGACCTGGCCATTTTTGGGGCCCCAGTCTTTGTAGTACAGCTCCACGCCGTCTTGGGTGGTGACGGTGCTGGCGGTGCGGGCAACCTTGCTTGATGCGTCGGCGGCGATGGAGATGAGCGGCAATGCGGCAACGGCTAAGGTGGCGATGAGGGTACGCGTAAATTTGTTCATGACTTTGCTTCCTTTTACATTCAGTGTGGTGAGTGATTTGGGTATTGCGTGTTGACGAGGAGCATTGTCTGGCAATCTCCAATACGAATTGATACAGTTTGTCTTCAATTTTTGACGGATCGTATTTTATGGTGGATCGACTCGCTGCCCTGCTGGGCCACTTTTCAGTCAGTGCCCGCACCTTCCAAACCGGCCCGCTGTGCGGTATTAACACGCTGGATGGGACAGACCCTTACGGCCAATTGCATCTGTTGAAGAGGGGCAAAGCGGAGGTGTGGCACGGCAACACCCGCGCCCATACGCTGGAAGAACCGACCCTGCTGTTTTATCCCCGCCCTACCGCGCACCGGTTTGTCACGGACAGCGAGTGGGGTGCCGATTTTGTGTGCGCGCATATTGCGTTTGAAGGCGGCGCGGCCAACCCTCTCGCCACTGCCCTGCCCGCTTGCGTGTGCATCCCGCTGTCGCAACTGCCCGATAGCGTGTCGATCCTGACGCTGTTGTTTGCCGAAGCCGAGGCGAGTAACTGTGGCCGACAAGCGGTGCTGGATCGGTTGTTTGAAGTGGTATTGATTCAACTCTTGCGGCAATTGATGGAAAACGGCAGCGCCCAGGTCGGCCTGCTCGCGGGTTTTGCGCACCCGCAATTGCGCCGCGCGATTGTGGCGATACATCAGGAGCCGGAAAAAGATTGGAGCGTGGAATCACTCGCAACGGTGGCGGGTATGTCGCGCAGTGTGTTTTCCAATTTATTTCGCGAAGCGGTGGGGGAAACGCCAGCGAACTATGTGCAACGCTGGCGTATCGGCCTGGTACAAAAATGGTTGAAGGGCGGGCAGTCGCTCAAGTTGATTGCGGAAGAAGCCGGCTACGGCAGCGAGTCGGCGCTCTCCCGCGCATTTAAATCGCAATGCGGGATTTCGCCGAAGGCGTGGCTTAAGCAGGCGCGCAACTAACGTGCATTAACTACTCGAATTATTCACCAGATTAACCGCCACCTGCGACACATGCTCGGCACCGCGCAGAATTTCATCAATGATGGCCGAGGCTTCGTTCACCAGGTTGGCGTTTTTGGTTGCCTGGGTTATCACGTCGATCATGCTGTCGCGCGCTTTAACTACCAGGTCACTGTTTTTATCCACCATATGATTAATTTCTTCCGTGGATTTGCTGGTTCGGGCGGCTAACGTCCTTACTTCGTCGGCCACGACCGCAAACCCTCGGCCATGGTCACCGGCGCGCGCGGCTTCAATCGCGGCATTTAATGCAAGCAAATTGGTTTGATCCGCAATGGATTTAATCGTGGTGACAATCTTGGAAATCTCACGGGATTGCTGATTCAAATCCTCAACCCGCTCGGCAGATTGTTTTATGTCTACCGCGATCCTTTCCGAATTGCGGAGATTTTCTTGCAGAATCTGTGCGCCCTGCTCCGACACTTGCGCCGTCTCTACAGCAGTGCTGTATGCCACCTCGGCGGCCTTTTGGATTTTCAGTTGTTTTTCAATGCGTGCTGTAACGTCGCTGGCGACCTTGATAATTTTGATGACGTTGCCGGCGTGGCTGTAAACCGGGTTGTAGGTTGCTTCCAGCCACACGGTATTGCCACGGCTATCCAGCCGCTGGAAGAGGCCGTTTTTAATTTTGCCGCTGGCTAATTCCTGCCAGAAGTTCGGATTCTCATTGTAGAAATCTACCGGGCAAAATATTTTGTGATGTTTGCCTTTAATCGCATGCAGGTCGCGGTAACCCATGGTGCGCAAAAAGTTTTCGTTCGCGTTGACCACCGAACCATCGGGGGTAAATTCTATGACTGCACTGGAGCGATGGATGGCTTCAATCAGCGCGCTACTTTCCATCGCCTGCAACTGTGCCTGTGTCACGTCGTAGGCAATCTTCATGATGTACGCCAGGGCGCCGTTTTCATAGATGGGGATGTAGGTCGCCTCCAGCCAGATATCCGATCCATTCTTGTGTTTGCGCCGGAATATGCCGCGCTTGGCAATGCCTTGGGACAAATCCTGCCAGAATGCGGAATACTCCCGGGAGACGATGACATCCTGCGGGCAAAAAAGGCGATGGTGACGGCCTTTAATCTCATCCAGGCGGTAACCGACCACCGCAAGAAACGACTCGCTCGCGTCTAGCACCTCGCCGGTTTTGGTGAAATTGATGGTCGCGCAGCAGCGCGAAATACTATCGAAACGCTCCTGAAGGCTTGCAACCTGTTGGGCCAGAGCCGCTTGTTCCTGCGCCTGACGTTGTGAGAAGAACATAAAGGGGATACCCGTAGATGACGAATGTTGATAAAAATCAATATGTTATTCATCCCGACCTTGCTGACAGCGGTATTTCCAGAATGCCCCGGACGGATAATGTAGATTTATACGCCAAACAGGAAGAAATGGATGTGCGGGTTAATAAATAAATCTGCCAATGAAGCAGCGACCTTGTCGATTTCCGTCGTTACCATTCGACTATTCAGTAAGAACACATCATCCAACCATCAAAAGGAGACGACCATGTCAAACGAAGCAAACACCGTACGTTTACACCGCGTGCTGCGCGCACCCGCCGAGCGGGTTTATAAAGCTTTTACCGATAAAAGTGCGCTGGAGCGCTGGCTGCCACCTTATGGATTTACCGGCACGATCCACACTATGGATGTCCGCGTCGGCGGCGGTTATAAGATGTCGTTCACCAATTTCGGTACCGGAAGCAGCCACTCGTTTACGGTGGAATACACTGAGCTGGTGCCCAACCAATACATTCAACACAAAGATCGTTTTGACGATGCGAACCTGCCCGGAGAGATGACAGTGTCCATCACGCTCAAAACTGTATTGTGCGGAACGGATATCAGCATTGTGCAAGCGGGTATTCCGGAGGTGATTCCGACAGAAATGTGTTACCTGGGTTGGCAAGAATCGCTGGACCAACTGACCAAATTGGTTGAGCCTGACATTTCGGATAACGGGTGAGAAAGGTTTTCCTCACTTGTACCTCGGACGCTCGCCTGAGCGTCTTTTTTATGGCCTGTGATGCGGCCTGTAATATCCTGTCATCGCCTTAAGATTCAGCGTAAGCGTATATTTTGTTGTTTACTGGTTTATGCAGCTCTTGGTGTCACACAGTCACACGGTGGCACTACAAACGGTATAAATGCTAATACTTAAGGAGGCTTGTATGGGAATCAGCAAAACAAAAAAAACGAAGGCAACAATAGCCAAGAAAAAAGTCATTATCCGCAAGAGGAATAAATACGGAATATGGCAATACGGCGGCAGAAAACAGGCGCAGAAGCGGTTTGGTACCAGCGGCGCCACGCATGAGGCAGAACACGTGGTCGGTTATAAAGTGCTGGCTCCTGACTTAACACGAGGAGAAAGCGGAGAAGCTCGTGTGCTGGAACAATTTGCCCCTGCCTATCAGGAAGCCTATGCCTTACATCGCAACCATATTGGAACCGGAAATAAATCGACGGCGGACGGCTCTGGTTTTAACGCTGCAGGATACCGGGCAGCTCAACGGGCAGCGCTGGAGGAAAATTCCGTTTCCAATGCCGTACAGTTAAATCAGCTGGGCTACGGCTTCGACAAGGACTTCCATAAAAACCAGACGGGTTTGATCACGGCAGATAAGAGTTACGTTGTCATGATTGAAAATATGGACCGCATCACCTATGGCAAAGCCGATGGTTCAACTGCCAGTGTAAGCGTGGATGCAATAGACCGAGCTGAGATGTACCTCGCACGCAAAGCTGCCCGAACAGGAAAGTGGCCAACAGCAGATGAGATCAAGCAAGCGAAACAAAAATTTGGTATCAAATGCTGACCACTTATGCCGCCCATGCGCTTCAGGACGGGTCACATATCACTTGGTCTGGACTGTGAGGCTGTGCATTAGCACTACAAAACTCCATTGGCTTTGCAATCACCATTCTCTAAAGCGATAACGACTGGTTTTACCGACATTTTAACCTTGTAATAAAGCGTAGCGACTCCCGCCGCTACGCTTTATTTTATTCCAGCCGCGCTACTGACAACCGCCTAAGGTATTAATCCATTCCGCTATCAACTCCGTCCCTGCTTCGTCTACGACGTGGCTGGAGATGGGCGGCATACGGTTATCATTAACGACGATCATGCGTTGCAGTAGTACCGATCTTTCGCTGGCACCGGGTGCAATCACGCGTGCATTGGGAATGCCCAGATCCGCCGTGGTAGGCACGGTGTTGCATGCGCCCGTTTGCGCGAGCGAGGTGGTGTAACGCAGGTCGAGACTCACCTGGGTCGGCCCCTGAGGACGGTGACAATTGCTGCAGTTACTGTGCAGATAACTGCGCGCGCGTTGCGTGAGAGAATATTGCGTATCGTCACTCGGTGGCAAAAATGCATTTCGCTGTGCTGTGGTGAGCGGAGCGGCGAAAAGACCGATGGTTTCCCAGGTGTGCAATTGGTTGGCAGTAATCGCTGTGCTCGGATACGTAAATTCACCATTGAGCTGGGCACTTTCCGGGCCGAGGGTAAAGCCGGCAACGGCGGTATGACACACGTTGCATTCGGCGCGGCTGGGGTAATGCCAGGTGAGCGATCCTATCTCTTCATCGAGCGCGTCGGGCAACAGCATGGCCTGGGTTTGATTTGCATTCCAGCGATAGGTGTAACCGCGCCAGGTGCCGTTTTCGCCGCGCATAAATAACCGCGTTTCAATCAAGCGATCCTGCAGGCGGAAATTTTTCATTAATACGGTGTTGACCGGGAAGTTAAAATCTCCGTCCGTGGCAACTGTAATACGCTGGTTATTGGGCAACGCGAGATAACGTGTTTTCTCGGCGCCATCCGACCAGAAAGGCTCATTGACCGTGTAAGGAATCAATCCCGCTGCCGGTTGTGTCGGGTTGGCAGTATTTACGCAGCCGGTGTCGGTGAGTTGTTGCGGTGGACCGCTGCCGATGCTGTTATCCGCAACGATCTGGTAGATGCCGCCACTGTGATCCACCACATAAAGTTCGCCATCGCGTCCTTCGGCGAAGGATGAAATCGAGCGGCCCGAGGCCAGTAGCAATTCCCGTTGATAATTGCCGTTGCCGTCGGAGAACAACGCCCAGATCCGGCCAGAGCCGAAATCACCAAAAATATAGGCGCCGTACAAGGCAGGCAATGCAGTGCCGCGATACACATAACCACCCGTTACCGAAACACCTTCCGTTCTGCCGTAGGTGGCCACCGGCGCGACATAAGGACCGCTCGTTGTACAACTGTTATTGGTGCGGCGGTCGCCTTCGTAGCAACGCCAGCCGTAATTTCCACCGGCTTCAATAATATTGATCTCTTCGAGCGCGCTCTGCCCGACATCGCCTAACCAAAGCGCTCCGGTTTCACGATCAAAGCTCCAGCGCCAGGGGTTACGCAATCCGTATGCATAAATTTCCGGTAACGCACCGGGAACATTGTTGCCCGGTGCCGGTGCGCCGGTGGCAGTGATCCGCAGCATGGCGCCAAGAAGATTATCAATATTTTGCGCGTTGTTCTGTGGGTCATTGCCAGAGCCGCCGTCGCCCAGCCCGACATATAAGTAACCGTCCGGTCCAAACGCGATATGACCACCATTGTGGTTATCATACGGTTGCGCGGCACTGATCAAATCAATCCGATCAAGCGTGTTACCAGTGCGCGCGAGTGACGTGCCGTTATCGTTGGAAACAAATCGTGCAACGAACGATGTCAGGTCGTCATTGCGCAGGCCCTGGGTGAATGACAGGTAGATATAGCCGTTGTCAGCGAAATCCGGATCGAATGCCATACCTAAAAGGCCGCACTCGCCACAGGTATTATCCAGCGTGTAAAAATCGTTGAGGTTTACCAGTTGCTGTCGCGTACCGTTATTGCGGTCAACACGATAAATAATGCCGCGCTGTTGCACCACGTAATCAATATTGTTCAACGTGGGATGCGGCAAGTAGAAGACGGGGGAGCTGAAGGTGAGTTCGGGAAGCACGCGCTGCAATTGAACCGCCGTGCTCTCCGCAAAATTGCTTGCGAGACAGGTGGTATTGTCCGGTCGCGCCGCGAGCCCCGCCGGGCTGCTTGATGCCGATGAGGACGATGAACTGGAGCTGGCGTTGACAAGTTGCAAACGCCATTGCTGATTGTTGCCACCGGTATCTGTCCACTGACGAATGTCGCCGCCGTTTGCGCTGCTCCAATTCCATACGTCCAATGCGAGCCCGCTGTGGCGGGAGATAATTTTGTGATAGCCACTGCCCGCACTCACAATCTGCCATTGCTGGTTAGCGCCGCCCCAATAACTCCATTGCCGAATTTCACCACCGGGCTCCGTGCTGAAATCATAAACATCAAGCGAAGCACCGGAATGTACGGGGCGGATGGAATAATAACCGCCACCAACGCTGGTAATTGTAAATTGCTGATGTGCTGCGTTTTGGTAAGCCCACTGATTAACGTTCGCGCCGTTCGCAGTACTTGACGCATCCACTTGCATTACCAAACCGCTGTGGCGCGACGTGATGGTGTAACGACCATCGGGAATCGATTGAGCGTTGATTTCATGCGCAGCAAATAAAGAAAGCGAAGCGAGTAGTAACCAGCGCGCACTATTTTTAAACGAGAGGAAAAAAGCCGGGGGTTTACTGTCACAGTTATTCATATTGATCTCCGACACCAGGGTTGATAAAGCCTACTTGGCAGCGGATGCTGCGGTAGACGTCCTTTTTCGAGGGAGCGCAGGTGCTTATTGTTATCGTGCAGTTGCCGATGCATTTTGTCTGACAATAACCCAGGCTGTTGATCATGACTAGAAATTAACGTGCCAGCGGGAAATTTCTGGCACCGCTTTCAGATTTTAACGAAACCGTAAATAGTATTTTTAACGCGCTCACTTGCTGGTGCAGGCAAACAGTATGCAATCTCAATAACACGCACAGGAGATGATTATGGAAACGCAAACACTATACCGAGGCCGGCTGATTGATCACGTCCAGTTAGTGGTGCGCGACCTATCCGCCGCTCACACGTTTTATAGCGCTGTTCTGAATGTGCTGAACATCCCCGTCAGCGGTACGGGTGATGGATTTTTTTGGGCTGATGAATTTGTCGTGTCAGCGGCTGACAGTCCAGCGGCGTTGGGGATGTTGACCGGGCGCAATCATGTGGCATTTCAAGCAAAAGATCGCGCTACAGTAGATGCTTTTTATGAGGCAGCCATGGCCAATGGCGGAACATCCAATGGTGAACCCGGTGTGCGCAGTAAATATCACCCCGGATATTACGCAGCTTTTGTGCTGGACCCCGATGGCAACAATATTGAAGCCGTTTACCATGGCGAAGCACAACGCAGTGCATCTTCCGTGATTATCAGGTTTTGATGAAATCCTGATGTAAAAATTATTACGTTTTTTATCACTTCATATTTCAAAACTCGGCGGAAAACCCCGCTGAGCCCCTTCTTTCTTTTTCTTCACTTCTCACTGCTTGACTCACCAGGCCTCGTCAACAAGTTGTCATGATTAGGTTTGTAGAATGCCGTCACCAAAATCCATAACCATTAAGGAAAACGTGATGTCATTTCTATCAGGCATAAAGCAAGCAGTAATGTTTCGGTCGGCCGGTTACCTGTTGTTGGCGACTTTGGCCAGCGGTATCGGCCAAGCACAGGCGGATGAGTTTCCTCGCTGGGACGCAGCGATTACCAAATACAATGAAGCGCAGGTGCTGAATTTTCATCCCAAGTTCGACTTTGATTCTGATGGCTGCTATGCGGCTACGCCGTTTCATCGTTATGAAAATTTGCGGCAGAATCCGGGCCTTGGTGCAACCGGTACTGTGTGGGGCGCATGTCGGGATGCCGGCTGGGAAAACTATGCGAACACCATTCATCGCCAGCTGTGTCGCACCACCAACGAAGGTGGTAATACCATCCAACGCTGCGCCCATTTTTACGAGCTGTATTTTGAAAAAGACCAGGCCATTGGCTTTTCCTTCCTGGCCGGTCACCGCCACGACGTAGAAACCGTGATTGTGTGGACGGGTAAAATCAACAACCAGGCTCCGTTTGTTTCACATACTTCCGTGAGCGCACACGGCAGCTTTACCACCAGAGCAATGAGCCAGATTCAAACCCAGGGGTCCCATGCGCTGGTGGTTTACCATAAAGATGGCGCGGGCACGCATGCATTTCGTTTTGCGAACAGCACGGACAAAAATAATGTCGAATTTCAGGGTAACTGGGGCGAATTTTATGCACCCAATATCCTGAGCCATTATCGCGCCGTGGCGTCATGGAGCAGTGATGAGTGGACGCGCTATAACGCCAACAGACAATATCGATTGGTGCTGGAAAATTCAAACTTCGGCAGCGCGACCTTTAAAACCCGTAACGATGCAGAAGTATTAAATAAAGCCAATGATAATGCCCCGCGCAGTGATGCCTTCTGGGCGAATACCTGGTTTTCCTGGGATGACGTGTGGGCGACGCGGGCAAAAGAGTTTGAAGCCAACTACCCTGCTATTCACCAGCAAATCAGCGAATAACACGATAGAGACTGATGTTAAAGCTGCGATGTTGCAGCTTTAACATCAGCACCCTTACTTCCACTTGATATTACAGCCCAGGCTCGGCACCTGGTTCGGTGATACAGACTTTCCTTCCAATAATGCATCCATTGCTGCACGCAAATCCTTACCGGTAACCGGTATGTCATTGCCCGGCCGGGCATCGTCAAACTGACCGCGATAAACCAATTGCAGATCACCGTCGTATAAGAAAAAATCCGGCGTACAGGCGGCATCGTAAGCCTTGGCAACTTGTTGGGTTTCATCATAAAGATAGGTTATGCCGAGGTTAAGTTGCGGCATTTTTTCCGGCGCGTCATCGGGATATTGTTCGGCATCGTTGGAACTGATGGCGACCAGGCCGATCTCGCTGTTGTGGTAATCACGCCCCAATGCGCGTAGCCCTTCAAGGATGTGTTTAACAAAGGGGCAGTGGTTACACATAAAGATGACCAACAAGCCTTTGCTCTTACGCAGATCATCGCGCGCGACCTGCTGGTTGTTAGCGGGATTGAGCAAACGAAAATCAGCGGCAGCACTGCCGAGGGCAACCATGGTTGAGGGTGTGCGGGCCATAGGCTTCTCCTTTCATGTGGGTGGCGTTGGTGTGGGTGATGAGCCTACCACATCTATCGCGCGGCGCTCAGGCGCATCTATACACTTCTTAAACCAGCGCCCGTTGCGACCGGCGGCGCGCCTTTGTTAACCTGCCGAATCACTGCAACCGTCATCGGAGACGATAAATGAAAACCCTAACCCGCTCCTATTCATTACTCGCTGTAGCACTCGGCCTGCTGCTGGGTGCCGGTGCGGCGCACAGTAAAACGATCAATGTCAAAACAGAAACCACACCGCTGCGCGTGGTGACCGTCACCGACGGATTGAAAAATCCCTGGGGTCTGGACTTCTTGCCAGGCGGCAAGATGATTGTGACCGAGCGCGGCGGCCAGATGCGCGTTGTTGAAGCAGATGGCACCAAAGGCCCGGCCCTGAAAGGGCTACCCGACATTATTGCGCGCGGTCAGGGCGGCTTGCTGGATGTCACCGTGGCACCGGATTTTGCCACCAGCAAGCGCGTGTATTTTGCTTACTCTGAACCGGCCAAAGAAGGCAAAGGCAACAGCACGGCTGTGGCTTACGGCATATTAAAAGGTGATACGCTGGAAGACGTGACCGTGGTGTTCAGTCAGCAACCCAAATTCGATAGCACGGCGCATTTCGGATCGCGCATTGTGTTCACACCAGACGGCAATATGTTTGTCACCCTGGGTGATCGCTACTCGCGCATGGATGATGCCCAAACCCTCGATAACCACCACGGCAAAGTGGTGCGTATAAAACCCGACGGCAGCGTGCCGGAGGATAATCCTTTTGTGAAAACTGAAGGTGCCTTGCCCGAGATCTGGTCTTACGGTCACCGCAATGTGCAGGGCGCGGCCTTGCATCCCACTACCGGCAAACTCTGGACCGGCGAGCATGGCCCACAGGGCGGCGATGAAATTAACCTGGATGAGCCCGGAAAAAATTACGGCTGGCCAGTGATTACCTATGGTGAAAATTACGGCGGCGGCAAGATCGGTATCGGCACGCACAAAGACGGCATGGAGCAACCTTTGCACAAGTGGGTGCCGTCCATCGCGATTGCGGGCATGACGTTTTACACCGGTGATAAATTTCCTGAGTGGAAAGGCAATTTATTGGTAAGCGCGTTGCGCGGCCAAACCCTGGCGCGCCTGGTACTGGATGGCGACAATATCACTCACGAAGAGCGCCTGCTGCAAAAAGAAGTGGGGGAACGCTTCCGCGATGTGGTGCAAGGGCCGGACGGTTTTGTGTATCTGGTTTCTGATGAAAGCAACGGTAAGATTTATCGCCTTGAGCCCGCCGGCAAAAAATAATTGCCTTGATGACAGCGCCGGAAGACGTATTCCGGCGCTCACCTTCGCTTTCTTTCTCAATATTTTTCAGCAGTACCTGGCGGTAAGGAACAGCCATAAACGCGGCAGTAACGTTTATCGGCCCAGCGCTCATAGAAATGATCCACCAACCGGGCGAACAGGCGCCAACGCAGGGGGCGCAACAAGAAGCCAAACGGCGTAAACGACCAGGCGGCCACACTCGCATCCATATCCATCAACCAACGACCGTCCGCCTGTTTCAAATGCAAACGGCGCAGCAAACGTTCGCGCTCATCCGCCGATAAACTCAACATGTCGTGTACATTGATTAACTGCAAGCCCGCCGCTTTGAATTTATTGAGCCAGTGCATTTCGCGTAGGCAGATGGGACATTGACCATCGTAAAACAATGTGGCTTTATCCAGCACAAACGAGACAATTTCAGTCGAGGATTTATTGGCAGCAGGCGAGTTGCGCACGATCGGTCACCTTCAGGAAAGGACAGCATTGATACGCGTTAATAACATCCGTTCGCGATAACAACCAGCGATACAGACGTGGCAACAGCGACGCGTTACAGACGCTATACGCGCTTACTATAAGGCTGGATCAGGCGTGAATATAAATCAAGGCACGACAACAAAAATTCTCCGCGCGGTCAGCGCCGGCTGATCGCAAACAACCTGCTTGTGACCAATTAGCACGATTGCGATCTTTTACTGGATTTATCCGGTATAAGCGGCTATTTTTTCGCAACCTGTCGAGGAGGCTTCATGACTTATAGCACGCTGCAACAACCTGCTGATGCGTTATTCCACCGCAAAGAGACGGCGCCGCGCGTCACCACCGGGGTTTTGCTGGTGAACCTGGGTACGCCGGATGCGCCCACCACACCGTCGGTGCGCACCTATCTTGCAGAATTTCTGTCCGACCCGCGCGTCATTGAAATTCCGCCCCTGACGTGGAAGCTGATTTTGCATGGCATTATCTTGCGCGTGCGCCCGAAAAAATCCGCCGCCTTGTACAAGAGTATCTGGAGCGATGAAGGCTCACCGCTGTTGGCAATCAGCCAGCGTCAACAGGCCGCTATTCAACAAGAGTTAGGCAGCGACGTCAGCGTCAAGTTGGGCATGCGTTACGGCAACCCCTCCATTGCCAGCGCACTGCGGGAATTTCGTGAAGCCGGTATTCGGCGCATCATTGTCTTACCGCTGTATCCGCAATACGCCGCGCCTACCACCGGCTCTGTATTCGATGCCGTTGCGCGCGAACTCATGACCTGGCGTTGGGTGCCGTCGGTGGATTTTATTAACGGTTATACCGATAACCCGCTGTATATCGATTCCCTGGCGCAGAGCATTAAAGAACATATTGATGCGCAGGGCCTGCCGCAGAAAATTCTTTTTTCTTACCACGGTATGCCAAAGCGCAATTTGGAGTTGGGCGATCCTTATTATTGTTTTTGCATGAAAACCACACGCCTGGTCGCCGAAAAATTGGGGCTGGATAAAGACCTGTGTTTATCGACGTTTCAGTCGCGCTTTGGCTACGCGGAGTGGTTGCAACCGTACACAGATAAAACGCTCGAAGCATTACCCGCGCAGGGCATTAAACAGATTGCGATAGTTTCCCCTGCCTTTAGCGCAGATTGTCTGGAAACGCTGGAAGAGTTGGCGGAACAGAACCGGGAGATTTTTTTACATCATGGCGGTGAATCGTATCACTACATTCCCGCCCTGAATGATCGCCCCGATCATATCAGTGCGCTGGTTGATATTATTCGCCAGAAATTGTAAGTGTCGGATTACGCTGTGCTAACCCGACCTACATGGAATGCGCGTGTTCCCGTAGGTCGGGTTAGCGCAGCGTAACCCGACACCACCCTTGCGGCGTAAACAGAGGCGTTTACTGGTCAAGAGGTTCATGAATTCATTAGCGACCCGCCATGGCATTCCCTACTTTGTGATCTTCAGCACCGGGCACGGTTTATCCTCGCTCGGTAGCTGGATGCAAAAAACCGCCGTGGGTTGGTTGACCTGGGAGCTGACGCATTCGCCCGCCTGGGTGGGCACCATCGCGATGAGCGATTTAATCGCGGCCTTATGGGTCGCCCCCTTCGCGGGTGCAGTGACAGATCGCAGTAATCCCTTTCGCCTGATGTTGCTCACCCAAACCCTGCTGATTGTATTGACGCTGATCCTCTGGGCCATGACGGCCAGCGGCGTGGTGACCATCTGGTTATTACTCGCTTGGGCGATCACCGACGCCAGTGTGCAAGGTTTTAATCAACCGGTGCGTATGGTGGTCATTGGTTCACTGGCACCGCCGGAGCGCATGTCGCAAGCCATTGCAACCAATTCCATTGCCGTAAATCTTGCGCGCAGCCTCGGCCCGGCGATTGCCGGCGTGGTGATGGTGACCGGCCATATCGAGCAGGTTTTTCTGATCAATGCCTTTTCGTTTATTGCCCTGGTGACCGTCATCGTGTGGGTCCGCCGCCACATCAATCGACCGGGTTTATCACCGCGCACCGTGCATATCCTGCACGATATCCATTCCGGTTTTTCCTACATCCGTCACACGCCGGTGATTGCTACATTATTTGCGCTGGCGCTGGGTTTCGCGTTGCTGGCGCGTCCGTTCAGTGAATTATTTCCTGCGATTGCGGGGGATATCTTGCGCGGAGGTCCGCAAACCCTGTCCTGGCTGATGAGCGCGCAAGGCTTCGGCGCCCTGCTCGGTGCCGTATGGATGTTAAAAGCCAAACCGGCAGACCATCTCATAAAAATTACCTTTGGCTCCGCCGTCGGTATTGCTGCAACCCTGATGATTTTTTCATTCACCACGCAACTGGAATGGGTGGTTTTTATCATCGCCATCGCCGGCATTTTTCATGTGGTGTGTAATATCGGTATGCAAACCATGGCGCAAACCTTGAGTGAACCGGCAATGAAAGGTCGGGTGATGGCGTTGTACGGTTTGATCTTTCGCGCCGGCCCGGCGTTGGGCGCATTTATCTTCGGTGCCTGTGCGCAGTGGGTGAATCTGCAATGGTTGCTCGGTGCAGCAGCAGCGGTGTTTGGCGTGATGGTATTGATACATTTACCCAAAATTCGGCGAGTTTATTTCAACGATAAAAACTCACATAAAGATAATTTTTGAGAAATTTTGATGTAAATCAATTTTTCGCGCCATCCAATTTTGAAAAACTTTTTTCCTCGACTATCCTCAAACAAGCCGTGACTAAAACTAATAAGTGAGACGCAGTGATGCAGGAACCTCAGCTTGCTCAGACTGACCCTGAACAGCGACGCAAAGAATGGCGCTTGTTTATTTTTATTATCGTGTTTTTATTTCCTATCCTCAGTGTCGCTATCGTTGGGGGCTATGGTTTTGTGGTGTGGATGTATCAGCTTTTTGCCGGCCCGCCCGGCCCTCTCTAAGCCTGCACATTTTTCTTCATAGAATAAGGATTGCCCGTGTCTGCTGAATTCATTCCGTTACATCAAGAGTCTTTACACCAAGAGTCTCTACACCACAAACCCTCGCAAACGGTGCACATCGCCAGTGTCATTGCGCATGTGCAGCCCTTTGCGGTGCTGGATATCCAGCGCTGGCTGGAAACAAAACCCGGCCTGGAGATTCATGCAGTCAGTGATCAAGGCAAGCTGGTGATTGTGATAGAGGCAGCTCGGGAGCAGGCCATTCTTAATCTCATTGATGACATAACCACACAACCCGGCGCGCTTAACGCGGCGCTCGTGTATCACGAAATTTTGAATGAGGAGGCTGGCCCCCTATGACAATTTCCCGCCGCGAATTTGCCAAAGCCCATGCTGCTGCCGTAGCCGCAGCTGTCATCGGCGTCCCCTTACCCGCCAGCGCGACCAACCTTATCACCAACCGCGAATTAACCACGCTCAAATGGGACAAGGCGCCATGCCGTTTTTGCGGCGTGGGCTGCGGCGTGATGGTGGCGACCAAAGATGACCAGGTGGTTGCCACCCACGGCGATGTGAAGGCCGAAGTCAATCGCGGGCTGAATTGCATTAAGGGTTATTTTCTTTCCAAGATCATGTACGGCGGTGATCGTTTGCGTACACCGCTGTTGCGCATGAAAGACGGCAAGTACGACAAGCAGGGCGATTTTGCGCCGGTGACCTGGGACCAGGCGTTCGACATCATGGCGGAAAAATTTAAAGAAGCGCTGCGCGAATCCGGGCCGGAAAGTGTGGCCATGCTCGGCTCCGGGCAGTGGACCATCTGGGAAGCCTATGCCGCCAGCAAACTGTTTAAAGGCGGCCTGCGCAGCAATAACCTCGACCCCAATGCACGTCATTGTATGGCGTCGGCGGTGGGCGGCTTTATGCGGACCTTCGGCATCGACGAACCCATGGGTTGCTATGACGATATTGAACACGCCGATGCGTTTGTCCTCTGGGGTGCAAACATGGCGGAGATGCATCCGATCCTGTGGAGCCGCGTCACGGACCGGCGACTGTCTTTCGAGCATGTGAAAGTGGTGGCGATGTCGCCCTACGAAACGCGCAGTTTTGAGCTGGCGGATATTCCGATCATCTTCAAGCCGCACACGGATTTAATCATCCTCAATTACATCGCCAACTACATCATCCAGAACGACAAGGTGAACCGCGACTTTGTCAATAAACATACGCGCTTTGTGCGCGGGCAGGATGACATCGGCTACGGCTTGCGCCCGGAAGATCCGCGTCAGGTCAACGCAAAAGGCGCGGACAAGGCCAACACCTGGACCGACATTAACTTTGAAGACTTCGCGGCCTTTGTGCGGCCTTACAGCCTGGAGCGCACCGCTGAAGAAACCGGCGTGCCCGCTGAGCGGCTCAGGAAACTGGCGGAGCTGTATGCGGACCCCAAGGTAAAAGTCATGTCGCTGTGGACCATGGGTTTTAACCAGCATACGCGCGGCGTCTGGGCCAACAACATGGTGTACAACCTGCACCTGCTGACCGGCAAGATCAGCGAGCCGGGCAATAGCCCTTTCTCCCTGACGGGCCAGCCGTCTGCCTGCGGCTCAGCGCGGGAAGTGGGTACATTCTCCCATCGCTTACCGGCGGACATGCTGGTCACCAACCCCAAACATCGCGCCAAAACTGAAGACATCTGGAAGCTCCCGCCCGGCACCATCCCCGACAAAGTGGGTTTTGCGGCAGTAACCCAAAGTCGCAAATTGAAAGATGGCGTGGTACGCGTTTACTGGACGCAAGTGTGCAACAACGTGCAGGCCGGGCCGAATATCATGCAGGAAACCCTGCCCGGCTGGCGTAACCCGAAAGCGTTTGTGATTGTGTCCGATGTCTATCCCACGGCTTCAGCGCAGGCGGCCGATTTGATCCTGCCGGCGGCCATGTGGGTGGAGAAAGAAGGCGCCTTTGGTAACGCCGAGCGCCGGACGCAGTTCTGGCATCAACTGGTACCGCCGCCGGGCGAGGCGCGCTCGGATTTATGGCAGTTGATCGAATTTTCCAAACGCCTGAAAACCGATGACGTCTGGCCGGAAGATCTGCTGGCCAAAGCGCCGGATTATCGCGGCAAAACTCTCTATCAGGTGTTATTCGCCAATGGCCAGGTAGACCAGTTCCCGCTGGCCGATATCGAGGCCGGCTATCGCAACGATGAAGCCAAGGCCTTCGGGTTTTATGTGCAGAAAGGTTTGTTCGAAGAATATGCGCGCTTCGGTCGCGGCAAAGCCCACGACCTGGCGCCCTTTGATCGCTATCACCAGGAACGCGGCCTGCGCTGGCCGGTGGTGGACGGCAAGGAAACCCGCTGGCGTTTCCGCGAAGGCTACGATCCTTATGTGGCCGAAGGCAGCGGGGTGCAGTTTTACGGTCATGAAGACAAGCGCGCATTGATCTTTGCCCTGCCCTACGAACCGCCGGCGGAGTCGCCGGACAAGGAATATCCCTTTTGGCTTAGCACCGGACGCGTACTGGAACACTGGCACACCGGCTCCATGACCCAACGTGTGCCGGAGCTTAACGCGGCTGTGCCCCATGCCCTGATCTACATGAATTACGAAGACGCACGCGAGCTGGGGTTCCGGCGCGGCAGCGAGATTCGCATCACCAGCCGACGCGGCTCCATGCGCGGACGGGTGGAAACCCGCGGCCGGGTTAAGCCGCCCCGTGGGTTGGTATACGTGCCGTTTTTTGATGCCAATCGGCTGGTTAATAAAGTCACCCTCGACGCCACTGATCCGATTTCGCTACAGACGGATTTCAAGAAGTGTGCCGTTAAACTCGAACTGATCAGCCTGGCGTAAAGGAGTATGTTCATGAAAAGTCTCTTGTTCCGTTCATGGTTACTTCTGCTGCTATTTCCACTGACATTGACAGCGCAGGAGCATATCAACGGCGACGGCCTGGATGCCTCCGGCCCCAACGGCGTACGCCCCGGCGGCACCCTGAACCAGGAATTACCGGCGCCAAAAATTCCGCGCGAGGTGACCCCGACAAGGCGCCCGTTGCGCAATTACCCGGACCAACCACCGACCATCCCCCACACCGTTCGTGGTTATCAGGTCACCAGCAACTTCAATCAGTGCCTGACGTGCCACAGCCGCACTCGCAGCCCGGAAACCGGCGCGCCCATGGTGAGCATTACCCATTATCTGGACCGCGATAACCAGGTGCTCGCCGCTGTGTCACCGCGCCGTTACTTTTGCCTGCAATGCCATGTGCCCCAACACGATGTCGCCCCCGCGACAACGAACCATTTCAAAAGCATCGATACCGTGTTGCAAGAAAGCCAAGAGCGACAGGCGGAATAGACCATGTGGACATTATTGAAAACCTACTGGCGAGTATTCAACCGGCCCTCGGCCTATATCGGCCTGGGCACGCTGAGCATGGGCGGGTTTATTGCCGGGATTATTTTTTGGGGCGGATTCAACACCGCACTGGAATACACCAACACCGAACAATTTTGTATCGGTTGCCATGAGATGCAGGCCAATCCGTATCAGGAATTGATCCCCACCATTCATTACACCAATCGCTCCGGCGTGCGCGCCGTGTGTTCCGATTGTCACGTGCCGCACGATTGGACTTATAAAATTGCGCGCAAGATGGAAGCTTCGAAAGAAGTCTGGGGCTGGATCTTCGGCACCATTGATACGCGCGATAAATTCGTGGAAAAACGGCGCATGTTGGCCGAGCGGGAATGGCGTCGGCTGAAAGCGAACGACTCGCTCGAGTGTCGCAACTGCCACAACTTTGAATACATGGACTTCACGCTGCAATCACCGCGCGCGCAACAAATGCATTCCACCTTATTGGCCAGCGGTGAAAAAACCTGTATCGATTGCCATAAAGGCATTGCTCACCACCTACCGGATATGAGCGGCGTGCCGGTGGGGTATGCAGAACCGCTGATAGAACCCTGGCAAATATATATTGCGCAGCATGTGGCAAAGTAAATAATTTTTGGCGCGACGCCGGATTCCGACCTGCCACCCCGTAGGTCGGATTAGCCAAAAGCGTAATCCGACAAACACCTCTGTTAACAATCTAAAAACTCGACCCCGGCCGCTGCAAAAACGCCAATTCCTCTGCTGTCGACTCCCTGCCTAAAATCTTATTGCGGTGCGGATAACGCCCGAATTTTTCAATAATCGCTTTATGCTGGAATTCAAAATCCAGATTGTTCTGGATACCGTTAGCGGTGAATAACCGCACCGCTTCTTCGTGAATGACCAGCGACTCGCTGTGCATGTAGGGCATGTACAAAAAGCTGCGCTCGACGGCGGTCAGCGCTTTATCGGCTCCACACGCGACGGCTTCCTGCGCAAGCGCCAGGGCCAGGGCATCGCAGGAAAACGCCGCGGGTGAATCGCGAAACATGTTGCGGGAAAATTGATCCAGCACAATCACTTCTGCCAATCGGCCTTTCGCGGCACCTCGCCATGAAAACAATTCGCAGCGCGCGGCTTGCGCGTGTGTATCGCTGAATCGCTCGCGGATGCGCTGGTCGAGTGCTTCGTCTTTTATCCACCATTGTTCGGGCGTGAGTTCGGTGAACCAGAAAGATAATACGGTTTCGCTCATGGCAGGCTCCGTTTGCAGGGTGATTGGCGGATTGTGCTGCGCTAATTCACCGGGCTATTGAATTTGTCGCGGGGTTTGCTTGTCGGGTTACGCTGCGCTAACCCGACCTACGGGTGTGGCACGTTGCAATGTAGGTCGGATTAGCCGCAGGCGTAATCCGACAATTACTGTAAGAACACTTTGGATTGGAGCGGCTTGACATAAACTGTGGTACCCAGCTGTAAATTCAGTAACCGCTCCTGGGAGCGCGGCAATTCCACATGGAAAAGGTCGTCGCTGAGTGCATGGCGCAACTCAATACGCAACACCGCACCTGCCGTGCTGATATTGTCCACTCTGGCTTCGATAAAATCCTCACCCTGCGGTTCCCCTTGCAACTCAATATCATGGGGACGAATGTAGGTGATAGCCGCGCTATCGCCGATGCTCGCGTGCTCCGGCGCCGGCAATTTCACCTCGCCGATATGGGCCCAGCCTGCATGGACACGACTGTGAAATGCATTCACCTGACCGATAAATTCGTATACAAACGGGCTGGCCGGATTATTGTAAACCTCATCCGGTGAACCTATCTGTTCAATCGCACCTTTGTTTAATACGACAACACGATCCGCCACCTCCATGGCCTCTTCCTGGTCGTGGGTGACGAAGATGGAGGTAATGTGCAAGTCATCGTGCAGGCGGCGCAACCAGCGGCGCAAATCCTTCCTGACTTTTGCATCCAATGCGCCGAAGGGTTCATCAAGCAATAACACCTTCGGCTCTACCGCGAGCGCGCGCGCCAGGGCAATTCGTTGGCGTTGACCACCGGAGAGTTGATCCGGATAGCGATCAGCAAGCCAATCCAGCTGCACAAGACGCAACAATTCATGCACGCGTTCAGCGATCTCCTTTTTGTGGGGGCGCTTGTCTTTGGGGCGTACCGTTAAGCCGAAAGCAACGTTATCAAACACCGTCATGTGGCGAAACAACGCATAATGTTGAAATACAAAACCCACCTGGCGCTGCCGCACATGAACATGGGTGGCGTCTTCCCCGTGAAATTCCACCACGCCGCTATCCGGTTGTTCCAAGCCGGCAATAATACGCAGCAGTGTGGTTTTACCACAGCCGGATGGACCGAGCAGCGCGACCAGTTCACCGGTGGGAAAATCCAGTGAAACGTTATCCAGCGCAGAAAAATTGCCAAAGTTTTTGTGGATGTTTTTGACCTGGATACTCATGTGTTTTCTCGTTGTATAAAAAATGCTGTGGTAAAGATTTCTATCACTGCTAATGTTGATAAGCATTAATTGACGGCCGCTGTCGGATTACGCCCTTGGCTAATCCGACCTACGGGATGGCCAGTCAGGTTTGCTGAAGGGCAGCGCGGATGGATTTGTCGCGGTCGCGCTTGTGTTGCCATTCCAGTAGTGATTTCACCAGCAAGGTGATCAATGCCAAACCGGCAAGTAAGGAGGCCGCCGCAAACGCCGCAGCGAATTGATATTCGTTGTAGAGAATTTCAATATGCAAAGGCAATGTGTTGGTCTGGCCGCGAATATGGCCACTGACGACGCTAACTGCACCGAACTCACCCATGGCGCGCGCATTACACAAAATAATGCCGTACAACAAACCCCACTTGATTGATGGCAAGGTCACGCGCCAGAAGGTTTGCCAACCGTTGGCGCCCAGCGTAAGCGAGGCTTCTTCATAGGAAGTGCCTTGCTCTTCCATCAAGGGAATTAATTCCCGCGCAATAAAAGGAAAGGTGACAAACACCGTCGCCAATACAATGCCCGGCACAGCGAAGATAATGTTTATATTGTTATCTGATAGCCAGGGACCAAGCCAACTTTGCGCACCAAATAACAACACATAGATTAACCCCGCCACCACGGGTGAAACCGCAAAGGGTAGATCAATCAAAGTGATTAGCGCTTGCTTGCCGCGAAATTGAAACTTGGTAATGGACCAGGCGGCTGCCAAACCAAACACAAGGTTCAGGGGTACTGCAATAGCAGCGGCCAACAAGGTTAATTTAATGGCATGCCAGGCGTCCGGCTCGGTAATTGCGGCCCAATAAATATCTGCACCACGTGCGAAAGCCTCTGTGAATACCGCAACCAACGGTACCACCAGAAATAACGCCAGAAAAACCAGGGCTGTACCAATTAATGCCAAACGAATCCACAGCGGTTCTGTTGTCGTATCGGTTGTGTTACTGCGACGGCGCCAGAGGGAGGATACTGCACCAGTCATATCACGCTCCTGCCCGCTTGCTGCTCCAGTGTTGCAACACATTGATCAGCAACAACAGAATAAAAGAAAAGACTAATAGCACCACCGCCAGAGCAGCGGCACCGGCGTAATTGTATTGCTCGAGTTTTGACATAATTAATAAGGGTGTGATTTCGGTACGAAATGGCATGTTGCCGCTAATAAACACCACGGAACCGTATTCACCCACAGCGCGCGCAAAGGCCAAGGCAAAACCGGTAAGCAAGGCGGGTAAAACCGCGGGCAATAAAATGCGCCGAAAGGTATGCCAACGATTAGCACCCAAACTTGCCGCTGCTTCTTCAATTTCTTTTTCCAGCTCTTCCAACACCGGCTGCACGGTTCTTACGACAAACGGCAAACCAATAAAAGTTAAGGCCACGATGATACCCAGCGGGGTGTATGCGACCTTGATGCCGAGCGGCGCAAGCCATTGACCAATCCAGCCTTGCGGGGCGTAAAGCGCCGTTAATGCAATCCCTGCTACGGCAGTGGGCAAGGCAAAGGGTAAATCAACCAGCGCATCGACAATTTTTTTACCAAAGAACTTGTAACGCACCAATACCCAAGCGACGATAAAGCCAAATACCAGATTAATCAGCGCACCCACAAAAGCTGCACCGAGACTCACGCGATAACTGGCAATCGCTTGTGGATCGAGTACCGTTGCCCAAAACTCAGACCAGGTGAGTGTAAAAGCTTTGGCAAATAAGAAAGCCAATGGAATAAACACCACCAGGCTTGCGTAAAATGCTGCATAGCCCAGTGACAAGCCGAAACCAGGAATAACAGAAGGTCGACGATTCATGAAACACCTTTTTTGCAAAACCAGCGTGTATAAAAGCCCGCGCAGAGTTGACGGCCTCAGCGCGGGGTGCTGCCCTCAGCAAATTTAATTCGCACCTGGTTTATAGATCTCATCAAAAACACCACCGTCATTGAAGTGGGTAGCCTGGGCTTTCTGCCAACCGCCAAAGGCGTCATCAATCCTCACCAGATTAACCTTAGGAAAAAACGTCGCGTACCTGGCTGCCACGTCAGGATCGCGCGGACGGTAATAGTGTTTGCCCGCGATGTCCTGACCAGTTTTGGTGTAGAGGAATTGCAGGTAAGCCTCAGCCACTTTACGTGTGCCATGTTTATCGACATTCTTGTCGACGACGGTCACCGGTGGTTCAGCGAGGATGGATAACGAAGGCACAACAATCTCGAATTGATCCTTACCCAACTCATTCAATGCCAGGAAGGCTTCGTTTTCCCAGGATAAAAACACATCGCCAATACCGCGCTGGACAAAGGTCGTGGTTGATCCGCGAGCACCCGAATCAAGCACGGGCACATTCCTGTAGAGCTTGGTGATAAAATCTTTGGCCGCCTCATCGGAACCGTATTGTTTTTTGGCATAGGCCCAGGCCGCAAGATAATTCCAGCGCGCGCCACCTGACGTCTTCGGGTTGGGCGTGATGACTTCTATTCCCGGTTTTATCAGGTCATCCCAATCCTTAATCTGTTTCGGATTACCCGAACGTACTAGAAATACAATCGTGGACGTGTAAGGAGCGCTGTTGTAAGGCAAACGCGACTGCCAGTTGGCTGGTATTAATCCCACTTCGCTATGAATCGCATCAATATCGTAAGCCAGTGCCAACGTAACCACGTCGGCTGCCAGGCCATCGATGACCGCGCGCGCTTGCTTGCCGGCGCCGCCATGGGACTGGCTGATACTCACTTTCTGCTGTTCCGTTTTTTGCCAGTGCTCGGCAAAAGCTTTATTAAATTCCACATACAATTCGCGGGTCGGGTCGTAGGAAACGTTTAATAATTTCACTTCCTGCGCTTGGGCAACGGTGGTGACGGCGAAGGATAAAACCAGCAGTATTTTTTTCAGGTGTGTCATTGACATGATCAAGGTCCTTACAGAAATTTTTAATGAATAAATTCAAAATATCAGGCGAAAGTAACGCGCGAGAACACAGCGCATCAACATCGTTTAACAGGCAAAGTGTTATCCATGATTCACCTTAAAAACTATGATCAAGTCCGACGGCGAAGGTGTTGTCTGCCAGATCTGCGCGATCAATATCCTGCGCCGAGAAATAGGTAAACACCTTGGTTTTATTGCCCAGGCTGTAATCCAGCCCAAACGCTGCCAGGGTGGCCTTTTCATCACTTATATTTGCTTCCGCGATACCGTATTGGGCTTTCAATTTGGCGTGACCGATATACCAAGCGCCCGATAAAAGATAACTGGTATCTTCTGCATCGCTACCTTGTGCAACATCACGGGCCTGCTGCACCAGTGCACCCAGCTCAAATGTACCCAGTTTTGCAGTGCCCACTGCACGGATAATATCGGCACGAACAATGCCATCCAGGCTGCGGCGCGCCAGTTGGTGGGTGTCGTATGCAATGGCTCCGTAAAAGGTGCCGGTGTCGGCAACCAGTGATACCGAAACGGTATCCGTCAAGCCGTCGTCAGGTTCACCGTCAAGATCGACATCCGCACCCTCTGCAGCAATAGCGGCAACGTTGGCAGTGACAACTCGGGCGAATTTGGGTGTAGAGTATTGAACAATGTTATTGGCCCGATTCTGGCCGCCGAGCAACACGTCGATATCGGCTTTTAAGTCATTAAATTGGTCGACCCTGCCTTCAATCACCTTTAACGGTGTATCAAATTTACCGCCAAAGATTCGACCGAAATTCCCTTGTAATCCAGCGTAGATATTGCGTTGGGTAAAAGGACTGTTACCGCCATCGTCAGCGTCGGTTTCATATTCCGCGAGATACACCAGGGTTAAACCGGAATCCTCCAGTGCCAGTTCGCCTTTAATACCCAAACGCGATGCATTGGAATTCAGTTCCCATTGGTCAATGGTAAGCGGTGTTTGGCCAGCTGCAACACGGGCCGCGCCTTGGTGATCAAATTGATCCAGGGTGAGATTGATCTTGCCGTATAACGTCGGTGTTGCAGCATCTGCCTGAGCAACAACACTGTTGATTGCAGTGGCAATAGTGAGGGACAAAAATGCAGGGTAAATGAATCGGCGAGGTAACCGACTACCGTATTGAAATGACATGCTAATCTCCAGAATTAACCTATCACTTCCGGTGGTCCGGTCAGTGTTTGTGTGTGTTTAGACTATCGTGTTGATTTATCTAGCGTGGTCGCCTTTATCAAACCGTTTTTTCTCGCGACGTTCCAGTTGTACGATTTTTCCGTTATGGATGAAAATTTCCAATGAGCCATATTGAATTTGCTGCAAGGCCAGTTTTATTTCCTTGAGCACGGCGTCATCCAAATCGGCGACTGATGCTTCTGTTAATGGGTTCGCCATGATGTTTCTCTTTGTCTAACTTACCCGACTGATTGCTCAGCGACGGCGCCATACTAATCAAGCCACCGCGCACCTGAGAAAGATTTATTTTTTATTAGCTTATGCCGGCCAAGGGTATAAGAACCTGCGTTTCAGGAATGATGTTTTCGGTAATATCCACAGAACAAATCATTCCTTCATTCGATACCTCTTTGTATTTAAGCTGCACATCAATATAGAACACAGGTTAATACAGGAGCCGATCATGAGTTTGTCTTACCCCTTGGATGAACAGCTCCAGTCCCATGAAATATGGCAATCAGATACCCAGACGTTTACCGCTGGCTATCCAGTTCTGATCGTGCCCGGCCTGAATAACAGCGACGCCAACCATTGGCAAACCCTGTGGCAGCAAAAACTGGTGAACACCCGGCGAATTAGCGTTAAGGATTGGCATCAGGCTGATCTGGATAAATGGCGTGCGGCAATTAAAAAATCCCTCGATAAAATCGGCGCGCCGACCATCCTGGTCGCTCACAGCTTCGGCGCATTGGCCGCCGCGTCTATCGCCGCCGATTTTCCCGGGCAGGTAGCAGCGGTGTTGCTGGTGGCGCCGGCTGATCCGGATAAATTTCATATCGCACATCGCTTGCCTGACCGACCGCTCGGCGTTCCGGTGCATGTGATTGCGAGCAGCAATGATCCCTGGATGAAAGACAGCAAAGCGGCTTATTGGGCGTTGCTGTGGGGTGCGAATTTTTTACGCCTAAAAAACCTTGGCCATATCAACAGTGATTCTGCGATTGGCATTTGGCCGGAGGGTTTGCAGCAGTTGCAGTTGTTAACGTATAGAGCATCTGCAGCGACAGCACGATCAGCAGCGCCGCAAACGCCTTTTTCAGTTGACTCACCGGCAAACGGTGCGCGAGTTTTGCACCCAGTGGCGCGGTGATAAAACTCATCAGGCTCATGGCAACCACAGCGGGCCAGTAAATAAAACCCAGGGTAAAATCCGGCAAGCCTGCCACCGTCCAACCGTTGATAAGGTATCCCGCCGCACCCGCCACGGCGATGGGCACACCCACCGCTGCCGAGGTGCCAATGGCTACCGGCAAACGCACATTGCACCAGGTCAAAAACGGCACGGTCAGCGTGCCTCCGCCGATGGCGACCAATGCAGACACTCCACCGATCCCCACCCCCACACCGGCCAGTGTCGGCGCCGCCGGCAGTTGCCGCGTTGGTGCCGGCCGACGATCCAGGATCATTTGCAGCGCGACACATGCCATAAAACAGGAAAAGAAAATCGCGAGGGGTTCTGCGGGAAGATAACTCGCCACAAAGGTGGCGGCGAAGGTGCCAAGGATAATGCCCGGTGCAATTTTGAGAACGACTGGCCAGAGCACCGCGCGGTGTCGGTGGTGCGCCCCTACGCTTGCCAGCGCCGTTGGCACAATCGCCGCCATGGACGTGCCGAGGGCGAGATGAACAAGGTGCGTGTCAGGAAATTGATGCGCTGCAAACAGCAGCGTCAGCATCGGCACCATGATGCCACCGCCGCCGATACCAAAAAGTCCGGCGCATAAACCAGTAACGGCGCCTAACAGAAAAAATGAAATGAAAAACAGGATATCCGGCATCGATTTTTGAGAGAGCTTCCAATAAAAATGCCCATTTACCGCATCGAACTACCGACCGTAAATGGGCATGATCATTACCGCAAGAAATTATTTTTTAGCGCGTTTACGATCGTTTTCCGTCAACAGTTTTTTGCGCAGACGAATACTTTGCGGCGTCACTTCTACCAACTCATCGTCTTCAATAAATTCCAGCGCTTGTTCCAGTGTGTGACGAACCGGCGGTGACAAGGTCAGTGCATCGTCAGTACCGGAAGCACGCACGTTGGTCAATTGCTTGGCCTTGGTGGGGTTAACGACCAAGTCGTTGCTGCGTGAATGCAAACCAACAATCTGACCCTCATACACTTCCACACCGGCACCGAGGAACAAACGGCCGCGGTCTTGCAGCGGGTGCAAACCATACGCGAGGGTCTTACCTTTCACCATGGACACCAGCACGCCGTTTTGACGCTTGGCCACTTCACCTTCCTTAACCGGACCGTAATGGTCGAAGATGCTGGTCATGATGCCGGAACCGGAGGTCATGGTGAGGAACTGACCGCGGAAGCCAATCAGGCCACGCGACGGACACAGGAACTCCAGCTTGATACGGCCTTTGCCATCCGGCTCCATATTGGTCAACTCGCCCTTGCGCAGGCCGAGCTCTTCCATCACAGAACCCTGGTGATGTTCTTCAACGTCGATTACCACTTGCTCGTAGGGCTCGTGAATTTCACCGTCAACAATTTTCTGCACCACTTCCGGACGCGACACACCCAATTCAAAACCTTCACGACGCATATTCTCGATCAGTACTGAAAGGTGTAATTCACCGCGACCGGAGACAATAAATTTATCGGGCGAGTCGCCTTGTTTGACCCGCAGAGCCACGTTGTGGATCAGTTCCTGTTCCAGGCGATCCTTGATGTTGCGGCTGGTGACAAACTTACCTTCTTTACCGGCAAAGGGTGAATCGTTGACCTGGAAGGTCATGCTCACAGTCGGCTCATCAATCGACAGGGCCGGCAGGGCCTCAACGGCGTCGGGGCTGCACAGGGTGTCAGAGATACCCAGCTTGTCCACCCCGGTAATACAGACGATATCGCCCGCGTAAGCCTTGTCGGTTTCCACCCGTTGCAGGCCGTGGTAACCCATCACCTGCAACACCTTGGCTTTACGCTGGTTGCCTTCGTGATCCACCACCACAACCTGCTGGTTGGGTGCCAGGCTGCCGCGCTTGATGCGGCCAATACCGATAACGCCCACATAGCTGCTGTAATCCAGTGCGGAAATCTGCATCTGGAAGGGACCATCCAGATCCACCACCGGCGGCTTAACCTTGTCGACGATCATCTGGAACAGGGGCGTCATGTCGTCTTTAATGTCATTCAGATCGGTACCGGAGACACCGTTCAACGCCGAGGCATAGACCACGGGGAAATCCAGCTGCTCTTCGGTGGCGCCCAAGCGATCGAACAATTCAAACACCTGGTCGATCACCCACTCCGGACGTGCGCCCGGGCGGTCGATCTTGTTGATCACCACGATGGGATTCAGGCCTTGCTCGAAGGCTTTGGAGGTTACGAAACGGGTCTGCGGCATGGGTCCGCCCACCGCATCCACGATCAACAAAACAGAATCCACCATCGACAGAACCCGCTCCACCTCGCCACCGAAGTCGGCGTGTCCGGGGGTATCCACGATGTTGATGCGGTAATCGTTCCATTTGATCGCGGTGTTTTTCGCGAGGATGGTAATCCCGCGTTCGCGTTCCTGGTCATTGCTATCCATGATCAGATCGCCAGTGTCGTCGCGGCGGTCGAGGGTGCCGGATTGACGCAACAACTGGTCAACCATGGAGGTTTTACCGTGGTCAACGTGGGCGATAATGGCAATATTACGCAGTTTTTCGATAGCGGATTGATCTGTCACAGTGTTGTTTCTCTTGGATTTGGCGCCAGCTGAGGCTAGGATTTGACGCCAGCTGAGGCAAGGGAGGACGGTAAAAAGCCGCGCATTATACCCATGTCGGGCTGACGGGGATATGACAGATAGGGTTTTATTGATGATTTTTTAGTCGAATCATGGCAGCGAAGCGGAAGAAGTCGTGCGGCATCGCTGCCATCTCCCTGCGCTTCATATGCGGCAGCAAGATTGTGACCGTGTCAATCTGGGTAAAGCCGAGTGCGTAATCGGTTTTCAATAAGGGATAGATCGACAGCAAGGTGGATGGATCAAGTCATGTCTAAATCGAGCACGCGCTTTTCGGCTCAGGACGATAAACACCAATATTAGTGTGCCCTGCATCTTTCAGGTTGGCCGCATGCAGCTGACTCATGACGCCCTTCTGGCAATAGAGTAAATACTGCTTGCTCGTATCCAATTGCGGAAATTGTTTGTTGAGCGAATAGAAGGGAATCTTTTCGATGGTGACATTGGGCAGTTTCAGCGGGTTCGCTTCTTCTTCATCGGGATGGCGAATGTCGATCACCACCTGATCCGCACCCACGACATCCGCCACAATCGGAACCGTCAGATCTGCATTCAGGTCGTCCACAATTTCATCGATATTCTGTGCAATGCGTTCGTCGATAGCGCGTTGCAGCACCGCCATATCAAAATTTTCTTCTTCCGCCTCTACGCGCCCCAACTTCGCACGCGTGGTGGGGTTTACGGAAATCACACCGCAATATTCCGGCATGCTGGCGGCGAAGGTTTCCGTACCGATCTTGCGCGAGATATCGATGATCTCACCTTTATCCATCGTGGCCAGCGGGCGCAACACCACCATATCCGTCGCGCGGTCAATCACGTTTAAATTCACCAGCGTCTGGCTCGACACCTGCGCCACACTTTCACCGGTCACCAGCGCCGGAATCTCCAGCGACTCCGCCACCTGTTCCGCCGCACGCAACATCATGCGCTTGAGCACCACGCCCATGTAGGAATTATCAACCTTTTCAAGAATTTCACGCACCACATCTTCAAAGGGCACAGTGACGAATTTTACGCGATGCGAAGCGCCGTATTTATTCCACAAATAATAAGCCACTTCTTTTACGCCGATTTCATGGGCGCGGCCGCCGAGATTGAAGAAACAATAATGCGCGCGCAACCCGCGCTTGATGCACAAATACGTCGACACCGTGGAATCAAAACCGCCGGAAATTAATGACAAAACCGGGTCCTGCGCACCGAGCGGAAAACCGCCCAGACCTTGCGTTTTGCTCGCGATAACAAACAGGCGCTCCCACTTGATTTCCAATGGAACAACAATATCCGGGTTATGCAGATCCACACCTTTGGCCTGCGAGTTATGCAACAACCCACCCCCCACAAACTTTTCCACTTCCACCGAACTGAAGTCGTGTTTGCCATGGCGCTTCACGCGCACACAAAAGGTCTTACCAGCCAACGCATCGCGCCAATGCGCCAGGGTTTTTTGAAAGATATCTTCCAGATCACCCAGCGGATAAGCCTGGATCAACGAAAAATTCGCAATTCCCGGCGTATGCGCCAACACCTCAGCCACCTGCGCCGTCACCGACGCATCCGCACCCGGCGCGACTACCTCAATCTTTTCCCAATCGCGCTGCACATCAATATCCACCCCCAGATCCGCCAGCAAACGCCGCAGGTTATCGCGCAGCTGCTTGATAAAGCGCTTACGCACCGGCGGACTTTTGATAATGATCTCGGGGAAAACCTTGACGATAAAATGCATGAACAACCGCGCCTGACTGGTGAAAAAGGCGGCGATTATACCTTATGTTCGTCTGATCCGGGATTGAGGCATCAATGACATGAATTTGCATTGAAGTGAGTTTGGCATTGGGGTGTTTGTTTCGAAACCCTCAAGTCAGGGATGACTTGAGGGAGCTACAGGGATGTATTCATGCGTTTTCGAAACAAACACCCCAATGCCAAACGGTGTGCAAAGTACTTATTTCGACCTAAAAATAACTTCTCGTAACTTCTCCAGCTTCGGCGCCACCACCGGCACCGTCAACATCGTACTCGCCACCGCCATCAACAACAGCGCCGTAAACGTCTCACTCGTAATAATCTGCTTATCCAACAACACATTCGCAAAGATGATCATGATCAACGCCTTGGTCTGCAACAACCAACCAATAATCGACGCCTCACCCTTCTCCCACTTCAAAATCCGGCCCGCCAGATGCACCCCCGCCAACTTACCGCTCACCGACGCCACCAATAACACCGCCGCCGCCACAAACACCATGGTGCCGCCCACGTCCCAATTGGTCCGCAAGCCTGTACTGAGGAAAAACACCGGCATAATTACCAGCAACACATGGTGACGCAGCTTGTCCATATCCTCCTGGTTAAACCAGTCGCTGTCGGTCACCGCACCCGCCAGAAACGCACCCACCATATAGTGCAAGCCGGACCAGTCACCCGCGAAACCACAAATCGCCAGCCACACCAGAGCCACATACCAACGGTCCCGCTCGGGAATAGCCGTCATCAACTTACGATACAAATAGCTCGCCGCCGCAAAGCCCACCAGGAACATCCCCTGGCGTCCCACGCGATCCCAATCCAGCAGGATCAACGCCAATACGCCCCAGATCGCAATATCATCAAGGCTGGCATAGCGCAGGATGCGCTGGCCAATTGGCTGGCGCAGAATCTCCAGCTTCTCCATCAACAAGATCAGGATCGGCAAAGCGGTCACGGCGCAGGACATGCCCACGCCCAATACGAACTGCCAGGGCATCCCTTGCGGGCCCATCCAGCCATCAAACATCAACATACCCAGTCCGGCGGCACAGCCAAATGCCAGCGGCACCCCCAAGGCCAGACCAGCAGTGATACCGCTCTCGCGTTTGTAGCGCCAGGCCTTGCTGAGGTCCAGTTCAACCCCGGCGATAAACACAAACAACATCACTGCCCACCAGGCAATGCCGTTGAGCGCGGTGACCACCGCAGGATTAAAGACAAAAGCATAGTAGTCGGGAAAGAAGGCACCGAGGATGCCCGGGCCGAGCAGGATACCGGTGATAATCTGCACCACCACCAGCGGCGCCCAGTAATCTGTTTTTCCAACGCGCCAGATGAAATAAGGCACAGTGAAGATAATCGTCATGGCAATCAGGAAGATTTCCGTGGTGTTCATCGCGTGAGGCATGGCATGTCCGGTTTATTGTTATGGGTTAATCAAACGTGAGAAAAAATCACAACCGATAGCGCCTGAACCGGTGCTCCCGGTCAGGCGCGCCTTTGTACAAAGCGCCGCTGTCGCCGGTCAATTGTTTAAAACTATCTGCACGATAGCCCGAACGTGGCCCCAGGTGACGGGGCGCAAAGCAACGCGTCAAAGTACGGATTTATTTGCGCTTTGAGCTTGACGGTGAATCACCGGAAAGCCTACTGTTGGCGCGCTAAAAAGAAGTTGAGAGATTTTAAAGCAAGGGATGGTTGATACCATCAATCCACCGCTCAATTTGGCACCAAATAAGTGCAAAGCAAAAAACGCGTGCAACATTTTGGTGCTTTTGATAAAAAAGCTTGGGTCCCAATCTTCCGCAAAGCCTGATTTTTACAAGCCCGTTGCTATTTCTCCGAGATGGCATATATTTTGCCCCTTTTCGGACACCCTGGTTCTCGCTCTGCTCGCTACTGGGGTGGCGAATGTGGAAAGAGCGCGGGATAAAAATGATTTCTGACTTGTAGCTATGGTGGCTACTCATTTACTTGGAGGCATTCAATGTCTAAGACTCTGGACTTGATCAAAGAACACGAAGCGCGCTGGATTGACCTGCGCTTTACCGACACCAAAGGTAAAGAGCAACACGTTACCTACCCCGCCAATGTGGTAAACGATTCCTTCTTTGAAGAAGGCAAAATGTTTGATGGTTCATCCATCGCTGGCTGGAAAGGTATCAACGAATCAGACATGATCCTGATGCCGGATGACTCTACTTCTATGCTGGACCCCTTCTACGACGAAGCAACCATCATCGTGCGTTGTGACATCGTTGAACCTGCCACCATGCAAGGCTACGACCGCGACCCACGCTCCATCGGCCGTCGCGCTGAAGAGTACCTGAAGTCCACCGGCCTGGGCGACAAAGCCCTGTTTGGCCCGGAGCCAGAATTCTTCATCTTCGACAGCGTTCACTACGCCAGCACCATGGGCGGCGCGTTCTACAAGATCAAATCTGAAGAAGCCGCCTGGGACTCAGGTGCTGACACCGAAGGTAAAACCGGCCACGCACCACGCGTAAAAGGCGGTTACTTCCCGGTTGCGCCGATCGACTCTCTGCACGACATCCGCGCTGCCATGTGTAATGCCATGGAAGCTATGGGTCTGGAGATCGAAGTTCACCACCACGAAGTGGCTAACGCTGGCCAGTGTGAAATCGGCGTAGGCGCCAACACCCTGGTGAAAAAAGCGGACGAAGTACAGATCCTGAAGTACTGCGTACACAACGTGGCTCACCAGTACGGTAAAACCGCTACCTTTATGCCGAAGCCGCTGATTGGCGACAACGGTTCAGGCATGCACGTACACCAGTCTTTCTCCAAAGCTGGCGTTAACCAGTTTGCCGGTGATGCTTACGCTGGTCTGAGCGAAACTGCCCTGTACTACATCGGCGGTATCATCAAGCACGCTAAATCACTGAACGCTTTCTGTAACGCGTCTACCAACTCCTACAAGCGTCTGGTTCCAGGCTTTGAAGCGCCGGTCATGCTGGCTTACTCTGCCCGTAACCGTTCTGCTTCTATCCGTGTTCCGTTCGTATCTGGTGCCAAAGCCAAGCGTATCGAAACCCGTTTCCCTGACCCGACTGCTAACCCTTACCTGGCCTTCGCTGCACTGTTGATGGCCGGTATCGACGGCGTTCAGAACAAGATTCACCCTGGCGACCCAGCGACCAAAGACCTGTACGACCTGGAGCCGGAAGAAGAAGCGGAAATCCCGACCGTTTGTGCCAGCCTGGAAGAAGCGCTGCAAGCTCTGGAAGCTGACCACGACTACCTGACTGCTGGCGGCGTGTTCACCAAAGACTTCATCGACTCTTACATCGCGCTGAAGCGTGCCGACATTCAACGTGTTGACATGACTCCGCACCCGGTAGAGTTCGAGCTTTACTACAGCGTGTAAGCCAGTAGCGTTTAGTTAGTAAGGTAATTACTTACTTAAGGCCCGTTCAGGCGACTGAACGGGCTTTTTCTTTTTCGGCAGCGGGAGTACTCTTGCGGAAATTGTTTAAGGAGATATCCATGCCCCTTCGCTCGCTGTTGTGCTTACTCCTTGGCCTTTCCCTGACGCTCAGCGCCGGTGCGCAAATCTATAAGACCGTCGACAAGGACGGCAAGGTGATCTACACCGATAAGCCCCGCGGCGATCAGCCCGCGGAAGCCGTTAAACTGCCTCCCATTAACACTCTGCCTCCTGAAAACGCGGATAATTTTCCTCGAGACGAACAGCAAAACCAGCCCGAGGCGATTCGCTACCAGGTAGACATCATCAGCCCCCGTGAAAACGTGACGATTCCGCCAGGGCAGCGGGATCTGGGCATTGCTGTCACCCTTAACCCGCCGCTAGCCGGGGACCACTGGCTGCTTTACTTTATGAATGGTGAATTGCTAGAGGAAACCCGGGAAAGCAATATTGTGGTGCAGGATGTTTTTCGCGGCAGCCACACACTGGAAGTCGAAGTGATCGACAACAATGGCACCTCTCTGGGCAAGTCAGCGCCGGTCGTGGTGAACGTGATTCGTCCCACCGTCAAACAGCAAGCCGCGCCGAAGCCCAAACCCAAGACATAATGCGCCAGATGCACAAGCCCTAAAAGCGGGCAGCACTATTTTGGTGCAAACCACCCTTGCACCAACTAGACTCACCCCTGAAAACGCCTAAAAATAAGCACTTTTTACGTTGGTTTGCTTTTTGCATAGCTCATGCACACAGACCAAGCACACCAGTGGGCATGTGCCCACTGCCAAGGCATTCAGGAGTCAATTAATCGGTGAGCCCTCGCGATCTCCATAAACCGCTACTCGACAGCCTCAGTACCGCCATCATCCTGGTGGACAGCGACCTGCTGCTACGCCACATGAACCCGGCGGCCGAAGCGCTGCTGTCGATGAGCTGTGAACGCAACATCGGCGAACCCATCACCTATTTCTTCCACGAATCCAACGAAACCGAAAAACAACTCAAGCTCGCCGCCGCCCAAGCCAACCATTACACCAAGCGCCACGCGGAATGGCAGTTGCTCAGCGGTGGCCATATCACCGTGGACTACACCGTGACACCGTTTGGCGATCACGAAGGCTTGATTATCGAGATCCTGCCGATTGACCGCCTGCTGCGTATCAGCCGCGAGGAGATGCTGGCCTCATCCCACGAAACCACGCGCAACCTGATTCGCGGCATGGCCCACGAGATCAAGAACCCCCTGGGTGGGATTCGCGGCGCAGCCCAGTTACTGGCGCGGGAACTGCCGGACAGCGGCTTGCAGGAATACACCAATATCATCATCGACGAGGCGGACCGCCTGCGTAACCTCGTTGATCGCATGCTCGGCCCCAATCAATTGCCACAGCATAAACAGCTCAATATCCACGAAGCACTGGAGCGGGTCGCCACCATCATCCACGCGGAAAGCAATGACGCGGTCAAGATCGTGCGCGATTACGACCCCAGCATCCCGGACATGATGGGCGACAAGGAGCTGCTGATCCAGGCGTTCCTGAACATCGTGCGCAACGCCATGCAGGCGCTGCTGGAAGCGGGCATGACCGACGGGGTGATTCGCCTGCGCACGCGCATCCAACGGCAATTCACCATCGGCCGCCGCCATCATCCGCTGGTGTGCCGGGTGGACATCCTGGACAACGGCCCCGGCATCCCCCAGGACATGATCGAAAACATTTTCTACCCCATGATCTCCGGGCGCGCTGAAGGCACCGGGCTGGGCTTAACGATTTCGCAACACCTCATCCATCAACATCACGGCCTTATCGAGTGCCAGAGTGAGCCGGGCCAAACCCGCTTCACTCTCTACCTACCAATGGAAGTACAACATGCAGAAGTCTAATCGTGTGTGGATTATTGATGACGATCGTTCCATCCGCTGGGTGCTGGAAAAGGCCTTGCAACAAGCCAACATCGACACGCGGGTGTTTGACTCGGGTGACAGTGCGCTGAGCCAGCTGAATCGCGAGGTGCCTGATGCGATCATCAGCGACATTCGTATGCCGGGGATGGATGGTCTGGCATTGCTGACCAACTTGCACTCCAATCACCCGCAGGTGCCGATCATCATCATGACGGCGCACTCCGACCTGGACAGCGCGGTAGCGGCCTACCAGGGCGGCGCCTTTGAATACCTGCCCAAGCCGTTTGACGTGGATGACGCAGTAGCGGTGACCCAACGCGCCCTGGCCCATGCCCAGGAACAAAAGAGCGAACATACCAGCGTGGCGAGCATTGACGCCAATACCGAAATCATCGGTGAAGCACCGGCGATGCAAGAGGTTTTCCGCGCGATTGGCCGCTTATCCCAATCCAACATTACCGTGCTGATCAATGGCCAATCCGGTACCGGTAAAGAGCTGGTGGCGCGCGCTTTGCACCGCCACAGCCCGCGCCGCAACGGTCCGTTCATTGCGCTGAACATGGCCGCGATCCCTAAAGACCTGATGGAATCCGAGCTGTTTGGCCATGAGAAAGGCGCCTTTACCGGCGCTGCCTCGCAGCGCCAGGGGCGCTTTGAGCAAGCCAACGGCGGTTCACTGTTCCTCGATGAGATCGGCGATATGCCTGCGGAAACCCAAACCCGCCTGCTGCGGGTTTTGGCCGATGGTGAGTTCTACCGCGTGGGTGGCCATACCCCGATCAAGGTGGATGTGCGCATCATCGCCGCCACCCACCAGAACCTTGAGCATCTGGTGGCGGAGAACCGCTTCCGTGAAGACTTGTTCCATCGTTTGAACGTGATCCGGATTCACATCCCCAAACTCGCCAATCGCCGTGAAGATATTCCGAAATTGGCGCGTTTCTTCCTGCACAAGGCCGCTACCGAGTTGAACGTGGACCCGAAAGTCTTGCTACCGGAAACCGAGGAGTTTTTCTGCTCCCTGCAGTGGCCGGGCAACGTACGGCAACTGGAGAACACCTGTCGCTGGATCACGGTGATGGCTTCCGGGCGCGAAGTGCACATTGAAGACCTGCCGCCGGAATTGCTGGATCACAAGGAAGGCAGCACACCGGCGGATGATTGGGAAAAAGCCTTACGCCACTGGGCTGATCAGGCGCTGGCCCGCGGTCATCACCAGTTGCTCAGCGAGGCCGTACCTACCTTTGAGCGCGCATTGATAGAAACCGCGCTCAAATACACTGCTGGCCGCAAACGCGACGCCGCCAACCTGCTCGGCTGGGGCCGCAACACCCTCACCCGCAAGCTGAAAGACCTGGGCATGTCCGGCGGCACTGACGAATAATATCTTCCCGGTAGGTCGGATTAGCCGCCAGGCGTAATCCGACAATTCCTCGCCGAAGCATTGCGCATCTGTCTTTAGCCAGATCGCGTCGGATTACGCTGCGCTAATCCGACCTACGGGTATGGCGCTTCTAACAACATTTGTCATCCTAAGCTGCCTCTTCCAAATACTTCGTTATAACCCTTAATATTTTATTGACTATGCCGTTAACCCAACTAGGCTAAGCAATAACAACAGAGGGTTTTGGTGCGCACCAAATAAGTGCATAACCCTAAAATGTTTTGTCTTCCCTGTCTCTGCCTGGTGCAATCCACAGGCGCCTGAATAATAAAAACCGGAGTATGAAAGATGGTCGAACGTTCTCTGCTCACCAAGTTGATGGGCTGGCTGAGCGCCGCGATGGTTCTTATTGCCATGATCGTGGCCTTTGCCAATTACCGCATGGCAGCCAGTGAGCTGCAGGAAAAATTTACCCACGACAGTCAGACCATGATCGAGTTGACCAACTCGTCGCTCCTGGAAGCCGTGTTCGCCTATGACTTCCAGCAGATTGAGGCCATCGCCAAATCCCTGGTCAACACCTCGTTAATTACCGGCATCAATATTGTCGACCATCGCGGTAAAGCGCTGGCCAAAGCCCAGGACGCCCAGCTCGGTGATGGACAAGTCCCCCATACCGCCATTCCGATTGTGTACAACGGCAGCAATATCGGTAGCTACGACATCACCTTTTCCACCCACGAAGTCGACCAGGTACTGAGCAGCCAGGTTAAGAACAATATTCTGGTGGTGGTATTGCTGCTGTTGGCGAGCCTGGGCACCGTGTACGTGCTGACCCGCCGACTGGTGCTAGCACCGGTAGCCGAAGTGACCCAATCCCTCGCCTCTATCGCCGATGGCGGCGGTGACTTGACCCGTCGTTTGCCCACCGCCCGGGGCGATGAAATTGCCGCACTGGCCCACAACTTTAATCGTGTGATGGAACATATCGCCGACATTATTCGCAACGTGGTGCAGGTCAACAACAAGGTGCGCGACCACGTGCGCGATATGGCCGCCGCCACCGACAGCACCGTCACCTCCACCAGCCAGCAGCTGAAAGAAATCGAGCTGGTGGCAACGGCAGTAGAAGAACTCTCCGCCTCCGCCACCGAAATTGCCAAACACGCCGGGGATACCGCCGAACGCACCAACGCCACCAGCATCCTTGCCGAGGAAGGCCACCAGGTCGTGAACCTCTCGTTGAATAACGTCAACAGCCTCACCAACCAGATCGATGCGACGGCAAAAAAAATTCAGGTATTAAAAGAAAACAGCGTGAACATTGGCTCTGTGATGGAAGTGATTCGCACCATCGCCGAACAAACCAACCTGCTCGCCCTCAACGCCGCTATTGAAGCCGCACGGGCCGGCGAACAAGGCCGCGGCTTTGCTGTCGTGGCCGACGAAGTTCGCTCCCTCGCACAGAAAACCCGCGACTCCACCGAAGAAATTGAATCCATCGTGGTGCAACTACAACGCGCCGCCGACGAAGCGCATCAATCCATGAACACCAGCACCGCCTCCGCACGCGAAACCATCGACACCGCCGCACGCGTCGGCGAAGCGCTCGACAAAATCCGCGCGAACATCACCGTGATCAACGACATGAACCACCAGATTGCCACCGCCTCACATCAACAAAGCTCAGTCGCGGATGAAGTGAGTAAAAATATTTCGGCGATCCACAACTTGTCCGGCAAAGTCTCGCAAAACGCCAACGTCGTCAGCGCCAGCGCCAGCCACCTCACCCAGGAAAGCAGTGAACTCAAAGAACAAATCGACAACTTCAAGATTTAACTCCAGCCAGAGCCTTGCTTGGGCGATATTGCTGCGCAATATCGCCTTTTTTATATCTCACTTTTTGCAACAAAAAATAAAAATCTATGCGCATTATTCATAACCAACGATAAATATTGCTTTAATTTTGCTCACCCCAAAAACATCAACTACAGTTATCCATACCTGAACAGGATCTATCTTCACGGTACTCTCATCGTCAGTTAAACAGGACTTTAAGCATGACATCCCCCACGCTCGATGGGCTGCGCAAAAGCCGGGCTTTGCGCGCCGACAAGATGTTCCTCCTGACCATCATCCTCGAATTCATCTACACCCTCGCACTGGCACCCTGGTTTAACACCTGGAAAGCAGCATTGATGGTGGGTATACCGCTGGTCATTGCGGCACTGGCAATCTATTCCTGGCGACCCGCCACCCGTTTGAGTTCAGTGGTACTCGCCAGCATCGCAATGCTGTTCGTTACCCTGCATATTCACCAGTCCCAAGGGCTGATAGAAATGCACTTCGGTGTCTTTGTGGTCCTCGCATTTATTGCGGTGTAGCGCGATTGGGCGCCGCTGGTTATCACTGCCGCTCTGGTGGCCGTCCATCACCTGGTTTTTTGTTACTTGCAACATGCCGATATGGGCGTCTGGTTATTTCGTGATATGGAAGATCACTGGCTGCGGATTTTTATCCACGCCGGTTATGTGGTGGCAGAGACTGCGTTTCTGATTTTTTTCACACGCAATGCACGGCGTGAAGTTGAAGTCGGCGATGTGTTGATGGTCACCACCCAGAAGATGATGCGCAACGAAGACACCATTGATTTTCGCATCCAGATTGAAAGTTCCTGCACCGAACTACAACAGTTTTCCCGCTTACTTTGCTGCCTGAAAAAACTGCTGTTCCAGGTCAACAAAGTGTCCGACGAATTGCAATCATCAGCCCAGGAACTGGATGTAAAACGCGAGCAATTGCATCAGGACAGCGAAACCATCCAGATGGATATCCATAGCCTCGCCGAATCCGTCACTACTTTATCCCGTGCGGTACACGATATTGCCGACAACGCTGCGGCGGCGGCCAGCGCGGTGGAAGACGCTTATAAAGACGAGCGCTCGCTGCGCATGGTGGTGAAATCCAGTCATGATATTAACGAATACCTGACAATGGCTTCAGACAAGATGGGCAATCTGAATCAGGCCTGCCACACCATTGATAAAGTGGTGAGCGTCATTACCGGTATTGCCGAACAAACCAATTTGCTTGCACTCAACGCGGCGATTGAAGCCGCTCGCGCGGGTGAAGACGGGCGCGGTTTTGCCGTGGTTGCGGAAAAGGTTCGCGCCTTGGCGGGACGCACCCAACAATCCACCGGCGAAATTTTCAGCCTGGTGCAAACGCTGCAAAAAGGCTCGGAAGAAACGCTGAATATCATGAAAGATTGTCAGCGCATTGCCCGGGAAACGGAAGAAAATAGTATGGACGTGGCGCAATCGCTGGATACGCTTAAAGCCTCGCTCTTATCGATCAATCAACTTAATCAATCCATTGCCCAGGCGACCCAGGAGCAGGATCAGGTAAGCCAACAGATGAGCGTCAATGCCGCCACGGTTGAACAACGCAATTCGCAAATGCAGGAACAGGTATCGGCGCTGAGCAATCTTTCCAATATCCTGATCCAATCACTGTTAAACCAACAACTGCGCAATGTATTGTTGGATTCTTCGGCGGAATTGGCCAAAGGTTGATTGCATAGCGGAAAGGCCGGGATCCGGCCTTTTTTAATTATGGCTTTTGCCAATCACCCATCAATGTTTCCCAGGTGTAATGCTGTGCGTCTTCTGTGGTCAGCTGACGGCGCTTGGCATTTTTATGCGCACCCGCACCGTGACTCTGGTATTCAAAGAAACGCGCATCGTCGGGCATAAAAGGTTCTTTGCCACCGTCGCGCGTGGTGCCGCCCATCCAATACCAACCATCGCGCGTAATATGTGCGTCCATTTCAGTGTCGATAAACACCGCTTTACCAATCGCATTTGGATCGGCATAACGGCCGTCGGGAAAATCGGTGGTGGGATGCCAAGGCCGCCCCAAGGGCGTGGAATTATCCGGCACGCCCGGTTCGCGGGTCAGCTTGCAGCGAATAAATGTCAATCCATATTCATCCGCAATCTGCGTCGATGGTGCGGTGACATAAGCATGGGGAATCGAGTCGCGGCCACGAATGCGAGTGATAATTTCAGAATCGGTGAACAGTGCGTTGCCCGCGCCGAAGATAAAATCCACATTGCCCGCAATCTTGTTGCGATCAAACCAGGCGCGGCCGGCATCTACAAATAACGTATCCTGATACCCCAACAATTGGACTTCACGTGCCAGCACGCGGTCACTGCCTTTATCCAGATGTAAGGCCACCGCCTGGCTGTGGCGAATCTTTTGCGGATCATCATTTTCCAAAGCATCGTTGCTAACGAAATCGAAGCTGTTCTCAATCGTTAAATTGTGAAATTGCACATCCGCGGCGCGCACAATCACAGTACCGGAACCGCGCGTGCCCCAGGTTTTTCCTGGTTCAGAAACCTGGCCTGAATAAGCATCAAACAGGATACGGGTTTTATCCATACCCGCGCCGATCAACTGAATATTGGGTTTATCGATAACCAGCTTTTCGTAGTAATCCCCCGGCTGGATAAAAATTTTAAAGGGCGTGGCGGCACCCACCGGCGCAGCATCGAGTGCTGCCTGCACGCGATTAAAATGACCAGGTTTACCGAGCAAATACGTATCGCGAGTGACAACCGCATCGTAAGACGCACCGGGTTGGTGAGCGCAGGCCAACAGTTGAGCCGCGAACACTAGCCACAACAGAATCTTTATCGTGTTCATCTTATTCTCCTCAAACAAAAACGGCGACATCAACACAGGAGTCGCCGTTAAACCAGACGCTATCAGTGCTCAACCGATCAGGCGAAATAGTGCTTGATCGTCGCCAACACCCCTTTGTCATAAAAACGCGTTAACCAGAGCGCGGTCGTTTCGACAAAACGTGTATCGTTGATCAGGTCTGTACCGAATACTTGCGACAGGGAAACCACCGCTTTCACCATTGCCAGAGGATTGCCCGCATTCTCAGTGCACAACTGGTGCAGCGTCGCCGCGAGCGGATCGGACACTTCGATAGGATTGCCTTGCTCGTCAACGCCGGAAACGTAACGAATCCAGGCGGCTACCGCCAGACAAATAATGTCGATATGGCCATTGCCGGCCAATTGTTCGCGCAGGGTTTCCAGCAGGCGTTGCGGCAGCTTCTGTGAACCATCCATCGCAATTTGCCAGGTGCGATGTTTGAGCGCTTTGTTGAAGAAACGGTCACGCAATTGTTGTTTATAGAATTCAATATCAAAACCATCCGGCGCGGCTACTGTTTCGCCCGCCTCACGCGCCATGTATAACTTGATCATATTGACGAATGCCGGCTCGCTCATGACTTCGCTGATGTAATTAAAGCCGGATAAATAGCCGGTGTAGGCAAGCGTCGAGTGAGAACCGTTAAGCAACCGCAGTTTAATTTTTTCGAAGACGTGCACATCATCAACCAACTGCACACCAACCTTCTCCCATTGCGGGCGACCATCAGAAAATCGATCTTCTACCACCCATTGCGTAAACGGTTCCGCCACTACCATGCCTTCATCGCGCAGGCCCAGGCGCGCTTCAATTTCATGGCGATCTTCATCGGTCGTCGCGGGTACAATCCGATCAATCATCGTGCAGGGAAAACAGGTGTTGGCTTTGATCCAGTCCGCCAGTTCTGCGGAAACCTGTGCAGCAAACTGCCAGACGACCTTGGCCAACACCTCGCCGTTATTCGGTAAGTTGTCACAACTTAATGCAGTAAAACTTTTATGGCCGGCGCGAAACCGTTGCTGCAAAGCGGCCACCAGATAACCGATAGCTGAAACCGGACGGTCCAGATTCGCCAGATCGTGAATAATATCGGGGTGCGCGCGATTCAGGTCGCCCGTGGCCGGGTCGTGGCAATAACCTTTTTCGGTTACGGTGAGCGATACAATACGAATGGCCGGATCAGCCATCAGCGCCACCAGCGCAGCAGGATCTTCCGGCCCGACAAGGGTTTTTAACACGGCACCAATCAATTGTAATTTTTCACCCTCGCCGGAACGCTCAACCAGGGTGTAAAGATTATCTTGCGGAGCCAATTGCTCACGCACAGTCGCTGAGCGCAAACTGCAACCCACAATCCCCCAGTCACCGCCGAACTGATTTAATACCGCCTCGGTGTAAAAAGCCTGGTGTGCACGATGAAATGCACCTATGCCGAGATGCACGATTCCCGGTTTGAGTTCCGCCCGTTTGTAAAGGGGCAATTGTACATCGGAAGGCAATTGCTGGATGTTGCCTGAGTTCAGCCTGTTCATCTTGATACCTGCGTGGTTGATTTGTATTTCTACTCAAACGATGGTGCAGCCGGCTCTCTCAAACCAGCGTTTTTTTGCGCACAAAACGCGCTTAATTATAGCGAATCCGAACAAATATCCGATAGCGCGAAAACTGGTAAATCCGCAAGGGAGATGCTATATTTTCGCCGATTTTTTGCACTTTAATCGGTTTTGATAAATAAAAAATGTCATCCTGTTTTTTAATAACCAAAAGAAATTCATTGGCGTTTACGCAGCGTCATCCAAAAAGAATCGTCTCCCTAAATCAACCCGGAATGTGAGCTTCACATACACCCGACTTACAGGCACATGTCTATGGCACATATAGCAGCAATTGGTGAAGTGATGGTGGAGTTGTCCCCCTTCACAAACAACACAACCGACAACCGTGAAGTCATGGCACTGTCTTACGCTGGCGATACCTATAACACATCGGTTTATATGGCTCGTCTCGGTTTGCAAACAGATTACGTTACCTTGTTGGGGGATGATCCCTACAGCAAACAAATTCTGCAACGCATGGCCGATGAAAATATCGGCACCGACATGATCAACCAATTGCCCGGGCGTTCACCGGGCTTATACATTATTCGCAACACCCCGGATGGTGAGCGCGAATTTTTTTACTGGCGTAAAGAAGCGCCGGCGCGCGAACTGTTTTCTACCACAGAGCAGGCTGCTCGTCTGGTTGCACAACTCACATCCTGCGATTGTGTTTACCTCAGCGGTATTACCCTGGCCATCATCGGCGAGGCTTCACGCCAGATATTGCTCACTGCGCTACAGCAATTGCGTGCTGCCGGCGTGAGGATTGCATTCGACAGCAACTTCCGCCCCCGCTTGTGGCGCGACAAACATGAAGCGCAGCAGGCGATGCTGGCGATCCTGCAATTCACCGACATTGCCCTGCTGACACTGGATGATGAATTGCTGTTATGGGGTGACGACTCTGTCCAGGGCTGCGTCGACCGCTACAAACATACTGCCGTGAAAGAACTCATCCTAAAACGCGGCGCCAGCGACACCATCATCATTCAGGACGGTCAGGAAACACGGGTTCCGGTTCCGCCTGTAAAAAATATTATTGATACCACCGGCGCGGGTGACACATTTAACGCAGGTTATCTGGCTGCGCGTTTAAACGGTGCTTCTGCGGCGGATGCGGCGAAGCAAGGTACGCGTTGCGCGGGCATCATCATTCGCTATCGCGGTGGTGTGATTGATAAAGCTGTCTTTGAGCAGGAGCTGAGTGCCTAGTGCAGGTTGTTAAGTCGGATTACGCCTTTGGCTAATCCGACCTACCTTGGCAGCATCCCCACTCCATCACGCTTTAACATTAAGCCTTCAACATAGGCGTGCCGCGTTTGCACAATTGAATTGCCAGCCCCCAGGGGTCGCGCATCATCACCAGGTGTGAACCATCTTTGATGCGTACTTCTTCCGCAAAGGTAGCCCCAACCTTTTCAAGTTCTGCGCGTTTTTCTTCCGGGTTTTCGCACACAAAAGCCAGATGCAAAATCAGCGGATTCATGTTCGCGTAGTCCGGCACCTGATCCGGTGGATTGTTGTAAATCTCAACCATCACCTGGCCACTGTCGTCGGCGAGAAAGTGGGTGTTGGGGCCGCCTTCCATCTTGCGCGCAATGGTCATCCCCATATGCGTTACATACCACTCGGCGACAGCAATGGGGTCAGCCACATTGAAAGCAAAATGTTCTATCTTCATAAAATACCTGTCAACTTCTCATCAATACAAATCAAACGCACGCGGCAGCCATTCACTGATGGCGGGGACGTAAGTCACCAGCAGCAACACGGTAAACATTGCCACATACATGGGCAACAACGGACGCACCATCTGCGCAATGGTTGTTTTGGCAATGCCACAACCGACAAACAATACGCTGCCCACCGGCGGAGTACATAAACCGATACACAGATTCAACACCATCATGATTCCGAAGTGCAGCGGCGACATACCCAACTCTGTGACCACCGGCAGAAAAATCGGTGTAAAAATTAACACCGCCGGTGTCATATCCATAAAAATGCCGACAATCAACAGGATCACGTTGATGATCAGCAGGATAATGACCGGGTTATCACTCAAGGCAATCAAACCATCGCTGATGCTTTGCGGAATATTTTCGTACGAAAGAATCCATGACATGGCTGAGGATGTACCAATCAACAACATCACAATGGCTGTTGTCTCCACCGACTTCACCAGGATTTCCGGGATCTCCCTGACACTGACTTCGCGGTAAAAAATAACTGCCAGCAATAAGGAATACAGCACCGCAATGACGCTGGCCTCGGTCGCGGTGACATAACCGCCGATAATCCCGCCGATCACGATCACGATAAGCAGCAGGCTGGGAATCGCATCGAGGGTTTTCTTGACCGCATCGCGCAGGCCAACACGCTCACCCACCGGATAACCTTTGGCTTTGGCATAGAAGCCGCATACCGCCATCAAGCCCAGCATCAATAAAATACCGGGCAAATATCCGGCGATAAATAATGCAGCAATGGAAACACCGCCACTGGCCAGCGAATATACGATGAGAATATTGCTCGGCGGAATCAATAAACCGGTGGTTGATGCTGTTACGGTCACAGCACCGCTGAAGGCACGGTCGTAACCTTCTTTCTCCATCACCGGCACCATAAATCCGCCGATAGCAGACGTCGCAGCCACCGCTGAACCGGAGATTGCGCCGAACAAGGTACAGCTGATGATATTTACAAATGCCAGGCCGCCGGGCAACATGCCAAACAAGACCTTGGCAAATTCAATCAGGCGATGCGCAATACCACCGCGCCCCATGAGGATGCCTGACAAGATAAAAAATGGAATCGCCAACAATGCAAAACTGTTGATACCACTCGCCATACGTTGCGCAATGGTCACCACCGCCGGCCCGGCATCAATGGTGAATAACATCGTCAGCAAGGTGGCAATACCGATGCTGATTGAAATAGGTACATTCATTGCCAACAAGATGGCAAAGCTGAGTAACAATACTAAAATTGAAATTTCCATGATCTCTCGCCTCGTTATTCTTCTGGTTATTAATCGATGGGGTTCTGTCCGGCGTCGGCGCTGGCACCCACACGGACTTTCGCGCTGAAGATATTGTCGATGGCGTAAATACAAATCAGCACACCGGCAAGTGGAATCACGCTGTACACATACCCCATGTTGATCTCCAGCGCCGCCGAGGTTTGGCCGAGATCAAATTGCAATTTCACCAGACTGATACCGCCGTACACCATCACCCAGGCAGCAAAGATAAAACTCATGACTTGCGAAAAAATTTCTGCGACGTGGCGGCGGGTGGGCTCCATCTTGGCGGTGAATAAATCCAGCCCCAAATGTGAGTGCATACGAAAGGCATAGGCAGCACCTAACAAACCGATCCAGATCAACAGGAAACGCGCAATCTCTTCGGTAACCGAACTGGGATTGCCGACGATAAAACGCGAAAGCACCTGCCAGGTCACATCAATCACAATGGTGGCCATCAGTATCATGAGGATAAAGGCCAACACACTATCCAGTTTTTTTAATACGCTTTGCATTGTGAAGTCCTCAATGTCTTACATGTCGTTGATGCGTTGCATCAAGTCATAGATAGGTTCGCCACGATAGGACTCGTGCATGCTTTTAACCTGCTCCTGGAACAGGGTTTTATCCGGGTACACCACTTCAACATCGGCAGCTTGCACAGCGGCCAGGGCTTCCTCGGTGTCCTGTGCCCACAATTCCCGCTGGAAGTCCACGGATTCATCCATCGCCTGCTGCAGCCATACTTGTTGTTGTTCATTGAGGGTGCTCCAGACATAACTGCTGATCAACATCACATCGGGCACTGAGGTATGTTCATCAATGGTAAATAATTTGCACACTTCAAAGTGTTTGGAGAGATAAAAACTCGGGGGATTATTTTCGGCCGCATCCACTACACCTTGCTGCAGCGCTGTATAAAGCTCGCCCCAGGAAATAGGTGTTGCAGAGCCGCCCAAAGCTTGAATCATACGCACAGATGTCTGGCTTTCCTGTACGCGAACTTTTAAACCGGAAAGGTCAGACGGGGTGCGAATGGGTTTGCCGGTACCACATTGGCTGTAAAAACTGCGGCTGCCTGCATCGTAATAACCGATGCCGCGCAAGCGTTTGGCTTCGCCTTTGGCGAGCATGCCTTTACCAATATCGCTCTCAAGGAAACGCCACAAATGTTCTTCATCGCGAAATACGTAGGGAATGCTGAAGATGCGCATCTCCGGCACAAAACCTTCCATCGGGCTGGCCGACACTTTGGTCATAGCGAGGCTGCCCACCTGCAACAGTTCAATCAGCTCGCGCTCGGAGCCCAATTGCCCGCTTGGGTAAACGTCGACACGCATGGTGCCACCGGATAACTCGTGCAGGCGCTCACCCATAAAGACCATGGCTTTGTGAACCGATGTGGTCTGGTCAAGGTTGTGACCCAGCTTGAGAATCTTGACGTCGTCCTGCACGCCGCAACTCATTAGCAAACCGGTCAGGCAAACTATAACTAGCGTGCGTAACAAATGTTTTGGTTGATATTGATCCACAGTTTCCATAATCATTTTCTCGTGTTGACTGCTTTTTCTGGCGCATGGCGCTCGACACACCTGGCCGTTTTATAATTTTGTGGTGTTGTTTTACCCGAGAGAATATGACTCTCACAGCTGTTGTAGTTATGTGTTGTAGTTATGCGTTGTTGTTATGTATTGAGTTATGTTATGTCCTTGGGAATTTTTGCAGATAGCAAAAGTGCCTCGGGTGAGGAGGCACTTTGCAGGGAGCAACAAAAATCAATCCAGGTTTCTGACGATAGTCTCCACCATTTTTTTCGCATCACCGAACAACATCATGGTGTTGTCCTTGTAGAACAACTCATTCTGCACACCGGCGTAACCCGATGCCATGCTGCGTTTGACAAAGAGCACCGTACGCGCTTTTTCCACATCGAGGATCGGCATACCGAAGATCGGGCTGGTCGGATCACTCTTCGCGGCAGGGTTAGTCACATCGTTGGCACCAATCACAAACGCCACATCGGCGGTCTGGAATTCGTTATTGATGTCTTCCAGCTCAAACACTTCGTCGTAAGGAACGTTCGCTTCGGCGAGCAACACATTCATGTGGCCCGGCATACGGCCGGCCACCGGGTGAATCGCGTAACTGATTTTCACACCGGCTTTTTTCAGCTCATCGCACATTTCGCGCAACGCGTGTTGTGCCTGCGCCACCGCCATACCATAACCGGGCACGATAATGACGGAACCGGCATTTTTCATAATGAATGCTGCGTCTTCAGCACTGCCCTGTTTGACCGGGCGATCATCGACACCACCGCTGGCACCGGCCGCTGCCGGATCGGCACCAAAGCCGCCGAGGATAACATTGAAGAAGGAACGATTCATACCCTTACACATGATGTAAGACAGAATTGCACCGGAAGAGCCGACTAGTGCACCAGTAACAATTAACGCATCATTATGCAAGGTAAAACCGATACCGGCCGCCGCCCAACCCGAGTAAGAGTTAAGCATGGAAACCACCACCGGCATGTCTGCACCGCCGATAGGAATAATCAGCAGCACACCAATCACAAAGGCCAGCGCGGTCATGCTCCAGAATACCCAGGGCGCCTGCTCGAAGCAGAAAAACACAATCAGTCCGATAATCACCAAACCGATTATCGCGTTCAGGATATGTTGGCCACCGAAGGAAACAGGTGCACCGGATACCAGACCCTGCAATTTGGTAAACGCGATAACGGAGCCTGAAAAGGTAATCGCACCAATGACCACACCCAGGCCCATTTCGATACGGCTGGCAATAAAGATTTCACCGGCAGAATCCAACAACCCGAATGCTGCCGGATTACTGAAGGCAGCACCGGCTACCAGCACCGCCGCCATACCGACAAGACTGTGAAAGGCGGCGACCAATTGCGGCATCGCGGTCATGGCAATGCGGCGCGCAGTAATCACACCGATCACAGCACCAATCGCCAACGCAATAACAATCCAGCCGTAGGATTCCACAGCGGGGCTCAATACTGTGGTGACCACAGCAATGAACATCCCGATCATTCCATAAATATTTCCGGCGCGGGAAGACTCCGGTGAAGACAATCCGCGCAGCGCCATGATGAACAACACCGCCGCTACCAGATAGGCGAGCGAGGTAAGGTTTGCATGTAATTCTGTCATGATGTTCCCCAATGATGATGTGCGGATTTATTTTTTCTTTTTGTACATGGCAAGCATGCGATGCGTCACGGTAAAGCCGCCAAAAATATTAATTGCAGCTAACACCATTGCACCAAAGCCAAGGACTTTGGACAGACTCATCTCTGCCGGCCCGACAGCAATCAAAGCTCCGACAATAATCACACTGGAGATCGCATTCGTGACCGCCATCAAAGGCGTATGCAGCGCCGGCGTAACACTCCACACCACGTAGTAACCGACAAAAATAGCCAATACAAATATCGATAATTGAGAAATGAAATTCGCTTCCATAAATCCCCCTAGGCATTTGCCGGCTGAAAGTTGGGATGAACTACCTGACCATCGCGCGTCAAGGTAACCGCCGCCACAATTTCATCCTGCCAATTGATGTTGAGCGCTTTTTCTTCAGCGTTCACCAGGGGCGTGAGGAAATTCAGCAGGTTCTTGGCGTAGAGCGCACTGGCATCGGCGGACAGACGACTGGGAATGTTGAATAAGCCAATGATGGTCACACCATTTATTTCAACAATTTCTCCCGGTTTGGTCAGCGTGCAATTGCCACCCTGCTCTGCCGCCAGATCCACAATAACCGAGCCGGGGCGCATGCTGTGCACCATCTCGTCGTTGATCAGCGTGGGCGCTTTGCGACCGGGAATCAGTGCGGTACAAATCGCAATGTCCTGCTTCTTCAGCGTTTCTGCAACCAACTCGGCTTGGCGACGCTTGTAGTCGTCACTCATTTCTTTCGCATAACCGCCGGCGGTTTCTGCGTTGGCCACTTCGTCACTTTCCACCATGACGAACTTGCCGCCGAGACTTTCCACCTGCTCTTTGGATGCAGCCCGCACGTCGGTTGCACTGACAATCGCACCGAGTCGTTTGGCCGTGGCGATAGCTTGCAAACCGGCAACGCCCGCGCCCAATACCATCACGCGCGCCGGCGCGATCGTACCGGCGGCAGTCATCATCATGGGCATGGCGCGGTCATAAACATTAACCGCTTCCAAGACTGCACGATAACCGGCCAGGTTACTTTGGGAGCTGAGCACATCCATACTTTGTGCGCGTGTAATACGCGGCACAAACTCCAGCGCCATCGCCGTTACACCGGCAGCAGCGTATTGCTGGATCGCGTTGGGGTCAGCATAGGGAGATAGAATAGCGATGAGCAGCGCGCCGCGTTTCATCAGCGCCAACTCGTTGGGACCATCCTCGCCCGCTAAAATGGGGCGCTGGACTTTGAGGACAATGTCGGCATCCGCCAATAACTGCGCAAGATCACCAACAATTTTTGCACCGGCGGCTTCATAAGCCGCATCAGTAATCCGGCTTGCTTCACCGGCACCTGTTTCTACAGCTACATCAATACCTAAGGCAACAAATTTTTTCACCGTCTCTGGTGTTGCGGCCACACGACGTTCGTGGGCACGACGCTCCCTGGGTATGGAGATCTTCATAGGACACTTCCCTCTAAGTAAGGTCTTTTGATAGCAAACAAATACCTCTCGCGACGGTAACATCACAAGAAGTTTTTGCAGCAATCACGCCTTTATAATAATGGCACTTAAATCGGGCCAGCTCAGAACAATTCACTATAAGCAGGAATGGCTTGGCTGACTTCTCAATCTGTGCTTTTTCATGATGGCCGGACATCAAGGTCCGACTCTTCTCTCTCACCGTCAGTGCGGCGTTTAAATACACTTGAGATGGATGCAAAACACCTCAAGCTAATTTTTTTGTTAAACCACGGCACCAATTTTCCAGGGATTGAATTCGTTATCCCCGTAACCTAACAGTTCACTTTTAGTGGGCTCACCGGAGGCTACCGCAAGCACTTCGGCAAAGATTTTTTCGCCGCATTCCTGCAAGGTGTATTCACCATCCAACACACCGCCGCAATTAATATCCACATCTTCTTTCATTCGCTCAAACAATTGCGAATTACTGGCCAACTTGATGCTGGGAACCGGCTTGAAACCAAAGGCAGAACCCCGCCCGGTGGTAAAACACACCACGTTTGCACCGGACGCCACCTGACCGGTGACGGATACCGGATCGAAGCCAGGGCTATCCATAAACACCAAGCCCTTTTCTTTCACTTCTTCCGCGTATAAATACACACCGGTCATCTGGGTAGAACCACTTTTGGCCTGGGCGCCGAGGGATTTTTCCAGAATCGTCGTCAATCCACCCACCTTATTGCCGGGCGAAGGATTGTTGTTTAATTCAAAGCCGTTGCGCTCGGTGTATTCTTCCCACCAGCGAATGCGTTCCAATAATTTTTCTGCCAGTTCAGGCGTTGCCGCGCGTTGAGTCAACAGATGTTCCGCACCGAAGATTTCCGGCGTTTCTGAATAGATAACTGTGCCGCCGTGACGCACCAGGATGTCTCCGGCAATCCCCAGCGCCGGGTTCGCGGTAATCCCGGAGAACGCATCTGAGCCGCCGCATTGCACTGCCAGGGTCAATTCGCTGGCAGGAACAGGCTCACGTCTTGCTTCGTTAACCAGGGGCAACATCTGCCGCAGGGTTTCAATACCTTTCTCAATAGCGATGCGCGTACCGCCCACCTCCTGGATGGTGTAAGCGCAGAAGGTTTTGGTGTCTGCCAGACCGCTTTCTTCCATCACGCGCTGAACCTGCATGGTTTCACAACCGAGGCCCACCATCATCACGCCACCAAAGTTAGGATGACGTGCGTAGCCATCAAAAGTACGGCGCAAGGTTTCATAACCTTCGCCTTCCGAGCGCATACCGCAGCCCGTCTCATGGGTGAAAGCCACGACACCGTCAATGTTGGGAAATTGTTTGAGTTCACCCGAGAAGGTGAAGTGTTGGGCAATGGCGCGGGCCACTGTCGCCGAACAATTCACGGTGGTGAGGATACCGATGTAATTGCGTGTCCCGACCTTGCCGTTAGCGCGACGATATCCCTTGAAGGTGGCGCGCTGAGCTTCAGGCACAAAGTCTGTCGGCACAGCATTGCGACAGAAACCATAATCTTTTTCGAGGTCGCCCATCACGCAGTTGTGGGTGTGCACGTGCTCACCCGGCGCAATATCTGTACTGGCAAAACCAATCACCTGGCCATACTTCAGGATCGCGTCGCCTTTGGCAATCGGCACCAATGCCACCTTGTGCATGGCCGGAATGTCAGCCCGCAAGGTGAGATTGTTTTCGATCAAAGTGATTCCGGCAGGTAAAGCGGCTTTACAGACACCGACATTATCCTGTTCGTGTAAATGAATAATACTGCTCAAGATTGCAACCTACGGTGAGTTTTTGGTCGATTGTACAAATTCGCCAGATGATTTTTGTTATAGGAGAAGTGTTACCGACGGTAGAGAAAAAAACAGGCGCCTTGCGGCGCCTAAATATCGGCAATGGTATTCGGTCAATACCAATTTCAATCTATCACCGATGGGAATAGTCCCGCAATAACGAACGCCAGCCGCGCTTCGCGAGCTGATTTCCGGTTAATCAAAATTTCTTCCGCCTGACAGCGCTGTCAATCTCACTATGCGGCCTTAATACGCAACCTGAGTCCGCCTTCATATCAGTTTATTAGGAGCAAATTTTTTCGATAATTTTTGAAAAATATTTCTCTTTTTTTGTAAAGAAAACGATAAATCATTTACTCAGCGCAACATGTAACCGTTTACAAGAATAAAAATAATTACATGAAACCGATTACACTTAAAAATTAGTGACAGGGAAACTAATAAAAGGTGACAAAATAGAAATTTCACACTAAAAAGATATTGATTTTCCTGGCAGCGGAATACACAATGAAAAAACGGCATCAATGAATACATCAACCAGATGCCCGCTTCTGTCTACTTTCTCTCTGTGCACGGGCCTATTACTACATATCAAATTGACCGGCACGGTCTTGGCAGAACGGACATCAACATAACTTTCTTCATTGATACCCGTGTGTTTAGTTGTCTGCGCTTGAACACGATCATTACCGACTCGAAAGTTAGCGAACAACGCTCAACGAATATATAAAAGAGAGAGACAGGTGAGAGAGCTTCGTCCCGCAAAGATCAGTCGTCGTGCTTTTTTGGTTGCTACCGCCGGTAGTGCTATTGGTTGCGCCGTTCTTGATCAGCAGTCCAACGCCCCCCAAGCAACTGATGATGCCCTGCACCATCAGGCTTGGGAGATGGCGTCCACTATTCGCCAGCAAACCATCGTTCCGACTTTTCCTGACCGTCAGTTCCATGTTCGTGATTATGGTGCTGTTGATGATGGCACTACCGATAATACAACCGCCTTTGCCAATGCGATTGCCGCGTGTCACAACGCCGGCGGTGGCCGCGTGGTGGTTCCGGCAGGGCGTTTTCTGACCGGCCCGATCCATCTGAAATCCAACGTTAATCTGCACCTGGAATCCGGCAGCCGAGTTTTATTCAGCACCGACCCGAAAGATTATCTCCCCGCCGTCTTCACTCGCTGGGAAGGTGTGGAACTCATGGGCTATTCGCCCCTGATTTATGCTTACGAGCAGAAAAATATTGCGGTAACCGGCAGCGGCACCCTGGACGGACAAGCCAATCGCACGACCTGGTGGCCGTGGAAGGGTGGCAGCTGGGTCGGTGGAACCAACTGGAGCGTCCCCGGCTTTCCAAACCAGGATGAAGGGCGAGCCAAATTATTTGCTGATGCTGAACAGGGCGTCCCCCCGGAGCAACGTCTTTACGCTGAAGGTGCCAATCTGCGCCCACCGTTTTTCCAACCTTATCGTTGCGAAAATGTATTGATTGAAGGTGTCACCATCACCGGTGCGCCTTTCTGGTTGATTAACCCTGTGCTGTGTCAAAGCGTCACTGTCAAAGGGGTTACCTGCTCCAGCCTTGGGCCGAACTCCGATGGCTGCGATCCCGAGTCTTGCAAGAACGTCGTGATTGAAGATTGCCATTTCGATACCGGCGATGACTGTATCGCGATTAAATCCGGTCGCAATACCGACGGCCGCCGTTTAAATACTCCCGCCGAAAATATCCTGATTACCGGCTGCAAGATGCGCAGTGGTCACGGCGGTGTTGTCATCGGCAGTGAAATCTCCGGCGGTGCGCGCAACGTGTTTGTTGAAAACTGCCAGATGAGTAGCCCTGACCTTGAACGCGGCATCCGCATCAAGACGAACTCCATGCGCGGCGGCGTTATCGAGAATTTTTATATTCGCAATATTGAAATCGGCGAAGTAAAAAATGCGCTGGTGATCGATTTCCATTATGAAGAAGGCGACGCCGGCGATTTCGACCCTACAGTGCGCAACATTGAAATCCGCAATCTCGTTTGCCAAAAGGCAGAACGCGTATTTCAGGTGCGCGGCTTTGAGCGTGCCCCGATTCGTGACCTGCGCATGATCAACAATACCTTTGTTTCCGTGGACGAGATTGGTGATATTGAACACGTTGAAAATTTTGTCGCTAAAAACGTTACGATAGAAGGCAAAGTTTTTAAAGTCGGCTAGAGTGCTATCAAGCTTTCGAATTATTTTTTGCTATAACAACCCAACGTCTTTTTGTCGCAATGAATAACAATTAGACAAGGACTATAAAATTGAAATGATATGACTCAAGGTTTTATAAATTCGTCATCTCGTTTCTGTATAACAAGCCTTGTTTTCGAAGGAATTGTTAGGCGATGACATGTTCACCGCCTAACATAAGGCATCACAATGATCAATGTGATACATCAAAATAAATACACAGGGGAAAAACAATGAGACAGTTCAAGATCAATCCACTGGTGCTGGCAATGGCAGTTGTATTGCCTGCAACCGGATATGCACAAAACAACAATGAAACTATTGAAGAAGTTGTGGTAACTGGCAGCTTCCGGGATAGTTTGTCTAATGCATTAAATATTAAGCGGAATCAAGCCGGTTTTGTTGATGCGATTGTCGCCTCCGATATTGCTGAATTTCCGGATAACAACCTGGCAGAGTCACTTCAGCGCATTCCTGGGGTCGCCATCTCTCGCTCTGGTGGCGAAGGTCGTAATATCACAGTTCGCGGTTTGGGACCGACATTTACCACCGTTCGCCTCAATGGAATGGAAACTATTTCAACCACAGGTGGAACAGATGCTGTAGGCGGAAATAATCGGGGGCGTGGATTCGACTTCAATACATTCTCTTCTGATCTGTTCAGCTCATTAACAGTTCACAAAACAAACTCCGCGGAAATCCAGGAAGGCTCTCTTGGAGCCACAGTGGATCTAAAAGCTGCGCAACCATTTGACTATGATGACTTTGTTTTTACAGCATCCGGTCAGCTTGGTTATAACGATCTATCGGAAAAAACTGACCCTGCGGCGTCCTTCCTTGTAAGTAACGTATTTGCAGACGGAAAATTTGGTGCACTTTTTTCTTTCTCTTACTCTGAACGCAATGTTAAAGATGAAGGGTCCAGCACTGTCCGCTGGTCAAACAACACGGCTCAAGGCTTCGGTCAGTATCAAGGCAATGCAATAGATGCCTCACACCCCATAAACAATGCATTCCGTCCTCGTATTCCTCGTTACGATTCCTACGAACATGAAATGGAACGGATTGGTTCAAGTTTATCGCTGCAGTTCCGCCCAACTGATTCCACTGAAATCAGCTTGGATGGCCTTTGGGCTAAGTTTGATGCAAATCGTCAAGAAGTGTTTTTGCAAGGCTCGTTGAATCCTGGAACAAATTCCACTACTAACGTATTGGATTATGCGATTCAAGGTGACACATTAATTTATGCTGACCTTGAAGGCTCTCGATTACTTTCTGAAAATCGATACGATGAAATGAGTACCGATTTCTCCCAAGTCACCCTGTCTTTAAAACAAGATTTTACTGACACATTCCGCATGAATGCGATGATCGGAACTACAAAGTCTGATTACGACAACCCGATCCAGAACACTTTATTGATGCAAGCGAGTGACCAAGATTTTACCTATGACTATCGCAATTACAGCAATCCCTCGCTCATTTTTGGCGAAGGAGCTTATGACAAATCCAGCTGGGTAGCAACAGGTGTTCGTCAACGTCCTCAATCTACCGTGAACGAAAATGATGCTGCGCAAGTCAGTTTTGAATATGATATTAATGAAAACCTGACCTTTAAAATTGGCACAGATTACAAAGATTTCAATTTCAGCACTGACCAATATCGCTATGCCAGCGAAGGCGCCAATGGTGTAAATATTCAGTCAAACGACAACTTCATCATTGAATACAATTCCGGCTTGGGTGATGGCCAACCTTGGCTAATCCCTAATCGCAGCTTGATTATGGACTCCTATAACTTGTTCGACGTAGCGCTGGAGCCAAACTACGGCAGCAACTACGAAGTTGGAGAAGAAACAGTTGGTGTCTATGCACAAGTGGATTTCAATTTCGATATAGGCAGTGTCCCTGTTCGAGGTAACCTTGGTGTTCGCAGATTTGAAACAGACCAAACAAGTAGCGGCTGGTTAAATGGCAATACTGCGAACCGCGAATATATCACTGTTGAGCATAGCTACTCAGACACTCTCCCTTCCCTCAATGTAACTGTGGAGCCCGTCGAGGATGTATTATTGCGCGCCAGCTATTCGGAAGGTATTTCCCGAGCAGGTCTTGCGCAAATCGTACCAGCTGTGAACGTGAGTGTTGCCGGAACCAACATGACTATCATTGGTGCGAATCCCACACTTGAACCTACCAAAGCGAAAAGCTATGACCTCGGTGCCGAATGGTATTTTGGAGATGGTGCGCTGGTTGCAGTAACGGTGTTCAAGAAAGAAATTGAAAGCCATATCCAAACACTAAGAAGCACTGTTAACTATGCCTCAACGGGCTTACCTGCTGCTGCTGCGGATGCTGCTTGCGAAGCAGCGGCTCAACCAGCAACAACATGTAATGCGAATACCATTTGGAACTTCCAGTCTCCAACAAACGGGCCTGGCGGCGATCTAGATGGTTATGAAATCAGCTATCAACAGCCGTTTACGTTCTTACCTGGTGCATTTAGCAATTTCGGTTTCATTGGTTCCTACACCCATGTTGAGTCAGACCTGGATTATCTGGATGTCGATGGGAATGTTGAGACAACCAAGCCACTTACCAATTTATCTGACGAAACCACAAGCGCTACGCTTTACTATGAAACAGATAAATTCAGTGGACGCGTCTCCGTCGCTTCTCGTAGCGGCTATCTCACAAACGCTGTAGGACGTGACGGGAACGATGAGGAAGGTACCAATAGCACTACAAATGTGGATGCGTCATTTAGCTACCAACTCAATGACAACATCAAGTTCACGTTTGAGGCATTGAACCTGACTGATGAAGTGGATGATCAATGGGTGGGATCGGAGGACGAACAACGTCTGTCTTATTACCACTCTACGGGAATTCAATATAACTTGGGTGTGCAATACAAGTTTTAATAGAAGATACTCAAATAGGGATGCCGGTTTCCGGCATCCCTATTTGATTCTTCAGATAGAATTTTTATAACGTCTGTGCATGAAAAATCGCAACAGAATTTTGTAAGTTCGTTACCTTATTGACACCACACTTCTTAACAAAAGCGTTATTCAACACTCTTGCGTATAGCTGCATCTGCCGCCACTATCACGGTGGTGAGATAATATTTAACCTTCCTATAAAAACTTTATTCATTGACCAGCCAAAAAAGGTGAATCCATTGAAACGAAAAAAAATGGCAAACATTGGCGGATTGGTATCCGGCAGCTTATTGCTGGCGTTAGTCGCGGGCTGTGACTCGGGTAAGCCAACAGCGGAAACATCCATCAGCACAGTATCCAGCAGCGCGGCCAGTACCGTCGTTTTGGCGCAGGCAGAAATTGCGAATGCAACAGATTTTGCACGTCATCAGGAACCTGTGTACTTCAGCCTCTATGATCTCGGTTTGGAGGATCAGGATGCACAGGTACAACACCTGATTGCCAAAGAAGGCGAGCAGCGTTTGCCAACGCAGATGGTTGATCGTGATGCAGACGGCACGCCCGATGACCTGTTGATCACACTGGATCTTTCACCAGCGCAGAAACGCAATATCACCATTGTGGCCGATGCGGATGCGCAACCGCTGGATATACCCAAGCAAACCCAGGCAGAAATCTCCCATAAAGTGGGCGGTGAATGGCAGGATAAAAAATATATCGGCGGCACCTTTGAGAATGTCAAAGAACTGACCCCACCGCCGCAATACACCGATCACTCAGAATTTATTCGTTACGAAGGGCCAGGCATTGAGTCCGACAAAGTGGGTTACCGGATTTATCTCGACTGGCGTAACGGCTTTGATATTTTTGGTAAGAAAACCAGCGACATGGTGTTACAAGATGTCGGGCAAGATGGTTATCAGTCTTACCATGAGCCTGCCGACTGGGGCATGGATTTATTAAAAGTGGGTAAATCTCTGGGAGCCGGCGGTTACGGATTCTGGAATGGTAAAGAGGTCGAGCTGGTATCCAACGTTGACCAATGGACCGCAAAAGTCATTGAAGATGGTCCGCTCTATTCCGCGCTGAATTTGACCTACAAAGGTTGGGAAATCAACAACCAAAAGCTGGATCTGGTCAGCGATCTGTCCATGACTGCAGGTAGCCGTTTGGTGCATACCCGTTTAAGCATATCGGAAGAGCTGCCCAATATCGCCATCGGCATGGTGAAACATCCGGGTACAAAATTGTTGCAAGGCAGCCAGGAAGTCAGCGGTTATGCCTGGACCTATGTCGCCAGCTGGGGCAAGCAAAGTTTAAGCGGTGAAGATGATTACCTGGGCGTGGCAATCCTGTTCCACCGTCAAAGCCGCGTTGAGCAAACCGAGGACGCCAACAGTTATGTTTCTGTGATGGAGCCCACCGGTGGCGAGCTTGAATATTATTTCCTCGCGACCTGGGACGGGGAGAAAGATGGCATCAAGACAGAAGAAGAGTTTGTGGCTTACCTGGAACAGGAAGTTAAACGCCTGACCGCTACACCACGCATTCGTTTTGAAAGCGCCCTCAGCGAAGAGGCCAAATCATTTCCCATCACTGCCGATGCGGCCCTGAACTGGAGCAAGCGCCTGGTGGATTCCGAACTGGAGCGCAAAACCCTGAATTATCATTATGATGGCTGGGACGAAAACCGCCGTCGTAAACCCAAATTTGAATACGATATTCACGGCGTACAGATTCTTGCGCTGGAAGAATTGGCCAGGGTTGCGCCCGATGCACGCTACAACGATGTTGCAGAAAAAGTCACCGGCAGTTTTATTACCGATGAAGGCGACATTCGCGAATACGATATCAAAAATTACAACATCGACAGCGTCATGCCCGGCATGGTGGTGTTGAGTTTGTATGAGAACACCAAAGACGAAAAATATCGCAAAGCGGCTGATCTATTGCGCAAGCAACTTAAAGAACATCCGCGCACCAGTGAAGGCGCTTTCTGGCATAAACAAGCTTATCCCCATCAGGTATGGCTCGACGGCGTATACATGGGCATGCCTTTCCTCGCGCGTTACAGTGTGATGTTTGAGGATGGCGAAAGTCTGGAAGAAGTCGTCAAGGAATTCAAACTGGTACACGAGAAGCTGCGCAATCCCGAGTCCGGACTTTATTACCATGCTTGGGATGAATCCAGGCAAATGAACTGGGCTAACAAGGAAACCGGTTTATCCGAGTTTTATTGGGGCAGAGGTTTGGGCTGGTTAACCATGGCGCTGGTGGATGTGCTGGATTACATCCCTGAAAGCAACACCGAATTGCGTAAACCCTTATTGGATATGGTGACTGAACTGGCGGCGGATTTACGGCGCTATCAGGACCCGGCCACCGGTACCTGGTTCCAGATTCTGGACCAGCCGGAGCGCGTCGGTAATTACCGTGAATCCTCGGCAAGCGCGATGTTCACCTACTTTTACGCCAAGGCGATCAACAAGGGTTATGTTCCGGATTCCTATCGCGCAACCGCGCAAAAGGCCTACGAAGGTTTGATCAAGGAATTTGTGACGGTGCACCCGGATGGTTTGATCAGTATGACCAATCAATGTCTGGTAGCAGGTCTCGGTTTTGGTCGCGATGGCAGTTATGATTATTACATGAGCGAGCGGATATTCGAGAATGATCCAAAAGGTAACGGACCCTTTATTCTCGCCGGTGTCGAAATGTATAAGCTGCTCGGCAATAACGCAGCACAATAAATAATAAGCCGTACCTGTCAGCCGGATAGTGGATATTAAAGGCCCTATCCGGCATTGTACTATTGAACAACCAACCTGGTAACGCTGAAGGTTTTATTATGAAAATTGTGGAAGAACGCTTTGCCGTTCATATGGATGACTTCAAACATTACGATACTGAAAAATTGCGCAAGCATTTTCTGATCGAGAAAATTTTTGAAGCCGATGAAGTTCTCTTTACCTATACCCACTACGAACGACTGATGGTGGGCGGCGCTATGCCGGTCAACAAAGCAATCAAGCTGGACCCGGTGTATCAGCAAAAAGCGGATTTCTTTTTACAGCGACGCGAGCTGGGTGCCATCAACATTGGTGGCAGCGGCAAGATCACCGTCGACGGCACAGAGTATAAGATCAACACCAAAGAAGCCCTGTACATCGGTCGCGGCGCACAGGATGTCAGTTTTAGCAGTGATGATGCCAGCAACCCGGCAAAATTCTATTTGAATTCAACACCGGCGCATCATGCCTACCCGACCAAAAAAGTCGGCAAGGAGGACGCCAAGGTGTTGAACATGGGTTCATCGGAAACCTGTAACGAACGCAATATTTATCAGTTAATGATTGCCGGTGTGGTTGATACCTGCCAATTGCAGATGGGCATGACCGAACTGAAAACCGGCAGCATCTGGAACACCATGCCGGTACACACGCACAGCCGTCGGATGGAAGCCTATTTTTATTTCCAGATCCCGGAAAACCAGGCGGTGTGTCACTTTATGGGTCCGGCGCATGAAACGCGGCATATCTGGGTTGGCAATGAACAAGCGGTGGTGTCGCCGCCCTGGTCCATGCATTCCGGCGCAGGTACAGCCAATTACACCTTTATTTGGGGTATGGCCGGCGAGAATCTGGATTACACCGATATGGATTTCCACAAGCCCAGCGACTTGAAATAAGGATCAACTCATGACACATCCTCTGTTTGATTTAACCGGCAAGATAGCTGTCGTTACCGGCGCTACCCACGGCCTGGGTATGTCCATGGCCTGTGGTCTTGCCAGTGCCGGCGCCACCTTGATTATCAATGGCAATTCGTCGCAGGAAAAAATCGATAACGCGGTGGCGGCATACCGTGCAAAAGGCTTCAAGGCGTTCGGTTATAAATTTAACGTGACAGATGAAGCACAAGTGATAGCAGCTGTCGATCAGATTGAACAAGATCACGGCCCTATTGATATTTTGGTCAACAACGCCGGTATCATCAAACGTATTCCATTACTCGATATGCCGCTGGAAGAGTTTGAAGAAGTGATCAAGACTGACCTCACCGGCGTGTTTACCATGACGCGCCCGGTAGCGCGCAAGATGGTGGAACGCCGCGCGGGCAAGATCATCAATATCTGTTCCATGATGAGCGAGTTGGGTCGCAACTCTGTCGGTGCATACGCAGCAGCGAAAGGCGGCCTGAAGATGCTGACGCGCAACATGGCGACCGAATGGGCCAAGTATAACGTACAGGTAAACGGGATTGGCCCCGGTTATTTCGCGACCAGCCAGACCGCTCCAATTCGCGTTGATGGCCATCCGTTTAATGATTTCATCATCAATCGAACCCCGGCTGGAAAGTGGGGCGATCCGGATGATCTGCAAGGCGCGACGATTTTCCTGGCATCAAAAGCGAGCGACTTTGTGACCGGACAAATCGTGTATGTCGATGGCGGCATCCTCGCCACCATTGGCAAGCCCTCCAACGAAGCCTGACCCTTTCTCCTCTGTTTTTTTGCTCTTTGCAGCCGCTGCTGACGCAGCGGTTTTTTTATGTGTGGCACACAACAAGGCGCCATCTCCGCAACGAACCCGACTTACTTTCTTTTGTCTAGAATCTTGGCCAATACATCCTCGCCATCGACACCAAAACCCTACACATTCAAATGGAACGAACCAGGTAGAAGACGACGATGAAGAAGGCACGGCTGGAGCAAGCAACGATGGAGAAAGCAATGAATCTGACAGCAGTCCTGGATGAAATTAAAGAAAATATCGATGGCGATAAAATCAGCTTTGGTAAAATCGTCGACGAATTTGAAGATCGCGGCTACGGCCCACTGTTGCTCATTGCAGCATTGTTTATCATGTTACCCACCGGGGGCATACCGGGAATTCCCACGGTATTAGCTGTTGTTATTATTTTTATTGCCGCGCAATTAACCTGGGGACGCTCCACACCCTGGTTGCCGGATAAATTGCGCAGCATCAGTTTTGATAAAGCGAAATTTACTAAAGCAGCGAACAAGATCAAACCGTTCACTCGCAAAGTTGATTACATACTCCGGCCACGACTGAAACGCTTCGCCAAGAAGCCCATGACGCGCATTATCGGGGCTGTGATTATTGGGCTGTGTTTATTCATGCCGTTTTTGGAAATCATTCCTTTCGCAGACGTAATTCCTTCTTCGTCTATTGTGATTATCAGTCTCGGCCTGACGGCACGTGATGGTATCTTCACCCTGGTCGGATTGATAGCGGCACTTGTCATGCTCGGCGGCCTGGCGACCTGGCTACTGTAGCCGTTCAATCACCCGTGTAAGCCTCAAGCACATTGTTCAAAAAACGCTGCCCTAGCGCTGTGGTTTTCATTATGCCTTCACCCACCTCTACCAATCCCTTCTGTGTTAATTCCGACCATTGCGGCTCCAACGCATTAAATGGCAAGCCCGTACGTTGTTGAAAAAAAGCCACAGGGACTCCTTCCACTAAACGTAAACTATTTAATAAAAATTCCAGGGGTAGCGCGTGTTGCTGTAACACCTCGCCACCACCGAGGTACGTGTTTTGATGACCGGCAACAGCAGGTGAAATTTTATTGTGGCTGTCCAGGTAGTGTTTGGGTAAACGGGTTTTCCATAAGCGCGTAATACCTTGTTGTGTCGGCGACGTGATCTTGCCGTGGGCACCGGCGCCGATGCCAAGGTAATCACCAAACTGCCAATAATTGATATTGTGCCGCGCGCGTTTGCCCGCTTGTGCATAGGCAGAAATTTCGTATTGCCGGTATCCGGCTTCCGCCAACAGGTTCACACCGGCATCCTGAATATCCGCGAGGATGTCTTCGTCCGGTAAGCGCGGCGGCGCCGAATAAAAAACCGTATTCTGTTCGATGGTCAACTGATACCAGGAGATATGCTCCGGCGTCAGTGCAATCGCCTGTTGTAAGTCGGCTTGCGCATCCGCTACGGACTGCTTAGGCAAACCGTGCATTAAATCCAGATTAATATTATCGAAGCCGGCGGCGCGTGCGACATCTACTGCACGCAGGGCTTCACTGCGACCATGTACACGGCCCAGCAATGCCAGTTGCGTATCGTTAAAACTCTGGATGCCGATGGATAAACGATTCACACCGGCAGCGCGAAATCCGCGAAAGCGCTCCTGCTCAAAGGTGCCCGGATTTGCTTCCAGCGTAATTTCAATATCCTCTTCAAATCCGACCAATTGCTCAGCGTCTTGCAGAATCTGCCCGATCGCTTGCGCCGATAGAATACTCGGCGTGCCGCCGCCAAAAAAAATGCTGATGAGTTTGCGCCCCTGTGCCAGAGACGCATCCTGCTCAAGATCAGCCCGCAACGCGGCGACATAATCTGCTTCCGGCACGGCATCATTGGCTTGATGCGAATTAAAATCACAGTAGGGACATTTGCGGATGCACCAGGGAATGTGGATGTACAGTGCCAGGGGAGGAAGTTGCAGCATGGGAGTCCTGCTGGTGATACAGCAATAAGAATTAACGAAATGCAGTTAACAAACCGCAGGAAAATCGTTCGCTATAAAAAGCGGTTTACCGGCTTTTTAATATGGCCAGCAAATCCGCCATAGCCATACCGCGATGGCTGATACGGTTTTTTTCATCCTTGTCCAACTCAGCCGCCGCACACCCATGAGTCGGCACAAAAAATAAAGGATCGTAACCAAACCCACCCTGCCCGCGCGCCGCTGTGAGAATGCGCCCCTCCCATGAACCGTGGCAGAGTAGCGGCGTCGGATCTTCTGCATGACGCATAAACGCCAGCACACAGTGGTATCGCGCGGTACGTTGCGCCTCCGGGACAGCGTGGAGTTCCTGGAGCAATTTTGCATTGTTATCGCCGTCGGAAGCACCGTTACCCGCGTAGCGCGCGGAATAAATGCCCGGACGGCCATTGAGCGCATCAACTTCCAGACCTGAGTCATCTGCAATGGCGGGCAAGCCGGTGTGGTGACAGGCATGGCGTGCTTTGATGATGGCATTTTCAACAAAGGTCAAACCGGTCTCGTCAGCATTATCAACCTGATAAGCAGATTGCGGCACCACGTCGAACCCACAGCCGGCAAGCAATTGCTGGAATTCACGCAGCTTGCCGGCATTGCCGCTGGCGAGCACTATTTTCTGAGTCATACCACCGTCACTCTTCAGTATGCAATTGGCGGGTGAAGCGCACTGTAAACGGGGCGGATGCCGTGTCCGGTTGCACCTGTACGGTAAAGTTGACGACTTCCTCATTAGTGTGGCGCAGCGGAGCGAGATAGTAAGTCGCATCCCCTTCTGCGATGGTTTTAAATGTCAGTGTGCGCTGCTGTTGAATCAGGTTGGTCGCCGTGCCGCTCACCTTAGCCGGCAATCCCAACGTGGTCTTGCCATCCTGCGTCCAGGTGAGGCTGATGTTAACCAGAACCTGGTTGGCGGCGCGAGTGAGTCCGTATACCTGAGCGACTTCCGGGCTGATAAAGGTGCTATTAAACACACTGAAGTGAACGGTGTAAGCACCAAATTGCTGCGAGGTTTCGACCGGTTTTGGCTGGTCTGTCTGGGCCTGGCTGGATAGCGCAGGCAGCATGAAAAGCAGGATGCACAGGTGGGCGCGAAATGATGACATTACCGGCAATCTCCCAAGGGACAAAAGTGTCCGCATTTTACAGGATTACGCCGTATTAAATGTCGAAATGAGTGAGAGTAAAGCGAAACACCGGAGCCAGAGCTCCGGTGCCAAGGGTGATGGAAAAATTAATTAGCCATTTTTTCCTGGATGCGAGCGCGCAAATCCTGGTCCTGACCGGCGCGGCTGGCGATTTGCTGGTACTCAGGAATCGTCAGCCCGGAATCCGCTACGGCTTCCTGCATCTTGGTTTGCGCTTCCTGTTGCAGCTCGGTGGCTTTTTCAGGGGCTTCAGTAGCTTGTAACTGCTCACTGTATTCCTGGTTGATCTTCTGCACTTCCACATAGGCCGTTACAAACTGATCGACCTTTTCCTCGCTAATCTGCGGCTGGGCCTGGGTTGCGGGCGCTGTGGGTGTAGTAGTTTGCGGTACGGTTTCTGCCAATGCCAAAGGTGCTGCACACAGACCGACAGAGATAGACAGAATGGCCAATGGTTGCTTGATCATCTTGAACATAATTTTCTCCTCATGTACTCCATTGAATATAAAAAGTTACATAAGGTGTTTTGCAATCGCTATGCCAGCCTCATAAAAATCCTAATTTATTGATTTTTAATGCTTTTATGGAAGATGACATTCAATAAAACTGTGCCCCGGCGCCCATGCGCCAGATTGACACATAGATACGGCAGATTATTCATCGTCGCTCTCGAGCCACCGGTACAAGGTCCGCCGACCGATGCCCAGGATCTCCGCCGCCCGCCGCTTGTTGCCATCGACCTGTTGCAGTACATAACGGATATAGTCCTGCTCGATGGTTTCCAGGGGAACCAGTTGCCCCTCCACCAACGGCGGTTCCCAGCGGCCCGCCAGGGTGTCGAGAGAGGTAATAGCGATGGACTGCACCCGCTCGGGCAGGTGCTCTACCTCAATTTGCCGTCCGGTGCAAAAGGTCACTGCCCGCTCAATCATATTGGCCAACTCGCGGACATTGCCTGGAAAGGGATAGGCCTTTAGGCGCATCAGGGCATCGGCCGAGATACCTTCCACCGGCTGTTCGCGGCGCAGGTTCTGGTGTTTGAGGTGGTGACTGATCAGGCGCTCCAGGTCCCCGGCGCGACGGCGCAGCGGGGGCACCTCCACCGAAAAGGTTTCCAGCCGGTAATACAGGTCTTCACGGAAGCGACCGGCACTGACCTCCTCCGTCAGTTGGCGATTGGTGGCCGCAATGATGCGCACGTCCAGCTCCTGTTCGCGGTTGCTGCCTACCGGACGCACCCGGCCATCCTGCAAGGTACGCAGCAGGCTCGACTGCATCTCCAGCGGCATTTCGCCGATCTCGTCCAGTAACACCGTGCCGCCGTTCGCGGCGGCGAATAATCCCTGCCGCGCCTTATCCGCACCGGTAAACGCGCCAGCCGCGTGGCCGAAGAGTTCGCTCTCCAGCAGGCTGGCGGGAATACCGCCACAGTTGATGGCCACAAAGGGTTTATCGCGCCGGGGGCTCTCATTGTGGAGCGCTCGCGCCACCAGTTCTTTACCCACGCCGCTCTCGCCGGTAATCAACACCGGCCCTTCCGCTTGGGCGATCTGGCGCAAGAGCGCAAACAGTTGGCGCATAACGCTGCTGCCGCCGATCATGCCGTGGAATTCAGCTTCATCCAACAGCCGCCGATAGTAGGCCACCTCTTCCTGTAATTGCTGGCGCTGCAAGGTGCGCTCAACACACAGGCGCAAGTGATCCAGATCCAGGGGTTTGGTGAGGAAGTCGTCGGCGCCGCGCTTGAGGGCATCCACCGCCTGGTCAATGGTGCCAAAGGCGGTAATGACAATAAATCCCGGCTTGAGTGGTAATTGCTTGACGTTCTCCAGCAAGGTCAAACCGTTCCCATCCGGTAGCCGCAGATCGCTGACGATCAGTTGCGGCAGTTGCGCCTGTAAAAATGCACGGGCTTCCTGCAAACCACCGCAGGCAATACAGCTGTGTCCGGCGTCTTGCAGTTCCTCCATCAGCAATTGCTGCAGGTCGGGATCATCCTCCACCAACAAGACATCAACAGGCTGTGGTCTAGTCATGAGCAACTCCTTGGCTGTGCGGATTAAGGGGCAGATGCAAACGGAAGCTGGCCCCACCCCATTCACTGTGGCCGACCGCTATACGACCGCCGTGTTCACTGACCACGGCGTCCACCACCGCCAATCCCAGACCGGTGCCGGTGGATTTTGTGGTGAAGAAGGGTTCGAGCAACCGGTGTTGATCGCCTTCGTCAATACCGGATCCGTCGTCCTCCACCGTGAACACCAGCCAGCCCGGATCGGTGACCTGCCAATCCAGCCGGACGCGCCCGCCCGGTGTGGCCTGGATGGCGTTGCGCAGCAAATTGATCAACGCCTGTTCCAGTCGCAGACGGTCGCCCTGGAGACTGAGCGAGTTGTCCCGCCCCACCACAATCATCTGCACGTCTTGCTGTTGGCGTTCCATATCCACCTGGGCCAGCGATGAATGCAACAGGTCGGTCACCTTAACGTCACTCATCACCGGCTTGACCGGGCGAGCGAAGTCCATGAGTTGCCGGATGATGCGCTCCATCCGCTGCAATTGCTGACGAATCTGGTGCAGTACACCGGCACTTTGCTCATCCGCATGGCGTAACTCACGCTGGGCTTTACCATCCGCCACACTGAGCGGTGTTCCCAACTCGTGGGCGACGCCAGCGGCAAAGCGGCCGATAGCGGCCAATTTTTCATTTTGCTGCAAGCGGGTTTGCAGTTCATATTCGCGCTCACGTCGCTCCCGCAATTCCTGCTCCGAGGCGACAATACTGTCGAGCATCTGGTTAAAACCTTGCGCCAGGAAGCGGATCTCCGAGGGACCATCCACCGCTACCCGGTGCTGCAAATTACCCACCGCAATCAATTCCATGTCTTCACGCATCCGGTGAATATGGCGGCCAACTGCTCGCTGGTATCCCACCCAAATCAGCGCCATCACCAACAGGGCGGACAACACCAGCATACCAATGGCATTCACGCGAAATTCGTCAATGCGGCGGGAAAAATCACTGCCGCGCCGGGTCACCTGCAAGAGGCCAATACTGCGCTCGCCGCTGTCGGTTAGCGGTAAAAAGTAGGAAAACACTTCTTCGCCACCTATCTCGTCAAATTCACCCTGTTCATCGCCTTTATTTGCCAGATCCACCGCTTCACGATCCTGTACCTGCGCTTTGGATGAGCCGCTGGTGGAGATGCGCTTGCCGTCCTTGTCGTAGACATACACGGCATAGACTTTGTCGATGTCAAAGATAGATGTCACGCTGCGCTGCAAGGTGCCAGAGTGTCCGTGCTGCAGCGCGTGACTCAGGGGTAAACGAATAGCGCGCGCCAGCAATTCAATTTCTTCTTCCATCGCCGCCTTTGCACTGGCTTCCAGGCGGTAGAGGCCGTACCAGCCAGTGGCGATAAGGGTAATCAGGAATGGCAAGAGGACAAACACCAGCAAGGCAGCGCGAATGTTGTAAAACGCGATTCTGTTAAAGGAGAACATAGGCAGTGATGTGTTTGTGAATGATGCTCCATCCTAACACACACAAAAAAAGCGCTGCCTCAGAAATGAGGCGCGCCGAACAAGCGAAGAAAAAATCAGACGGATTTGCGCAAATGATAGATGGCGGTTTCGCCAAACAAATTCGGCGCAATATCTTTCAGGGTTTGCAGGGACTGTTCGTTGACCACCTGGCGATTGATCACCTGGATATTTTTTTCGCGGCACAACACCTCGAAATCCTTAAAGGTACAAAAATGGATGTTGGGTGTGTCGTACCACTCATAAGGCAAGAGGTCGGAGACCGGCATACGCCCGCGCGTGGCGAGATAAAAACGCGCTTTCCAATGGCCAAAATTAGGAAAGGTCACGATGCATTCCTTGCCGACACGCAACATCTCATCCAATACCAAATGCGGAAAATGCAGGGTTTGCAATGCCTGGGTCATCAATACCGTATCAAAACTTTTATCGGCAAAATTGCCCAAGCCGCGATCCAGGTTTTGTTCGACAACATTCAACCCTTTATCGATACACAAATTAATTTGCTCTGGATCTATCTCTAATCCATAACCTTCAACATGCTTGTTATCGATCAAAAATTTCAGCAGCGTACCATCGCCACAACCCAAATCGAGAATCCGGCTGCCCTGCGTGATCCAGTGTTGAATTTCATTAAGATCTATACGCATAACTTACTCCGTGGCAATCCCGGCAAGGTAACGGGCAAACACTTGCTGATAACGCGGGTTGGGTAACAGGAACGCATCGTGACCGAAGTTGGATTCGATCTCGGCGTAGGTCACCGCTTTGCGCGCGCCCATCAAGGCATTCACAATTTCACGCGACCGCTCCGGTGCAAAGCGCCAGTCGGTACTGAATGACACCACCAGAAATTTTGCGCGTGCGTGACTAAACGCAAGCACAGGATCATCGTTATACTCGCGCGCCAGATCAAAATAATCGAGCGCTTTGGTGATCAGCAAATAGCTGTTCGCATCGAAATTATTCGCGAAGGTGTCGCCCTGATAACGCAGGTAACTTTCAATCTGGAACTCCACCGGCTCATCAACACCGCGTTCAAAACTACCCTTGCGTAAATCGCGGCCGAATTTTTCGCCCATGGCGTAATCCGACAAATACGTAATGTGGCCGATCATGCGCGCGACCGCCAGACCATTGCGCGGCAAGGTGTTCTGTTCCAGGTAGCGACCTTCGCAAAAATTCGGATCGCTCATGATCGCCTGGCGCGCAGTTTCGTTGAACGCGATGTTTTGTGCAGTCAGCTTCATCGCGGAGGCAATCACCACGCAATGGCGCACCCGCTCAGGATATTCCAGGGCCCAACGCATCACCTGCATGCCGCCCAGGCTACCGCCGATGATCGCCGCCCAGGTGTCGATGCCGAGTTTATCGGCCAGGCGCGCCTGGCTCGCCACCCAATCGCGCACACGCAACTTGGGAAAATCCGGGCCCCAGGGTTTGTCCGTGGCCGGATTGATACTGGTGGGGCCGGTCGAGCCGTGACAGCCGCCGAGGTTATTCAGTGCAACCACAAAAAATTTGTTGGTATCGATAGGTTTGCCGGGGCCGATATAGGCATCCCACCAGCCGGGTTTACGGTCTTCCAGCGTGTGGTAACCCGCCGCATGATGATGGCCCGACAGCGCATGACAAATCAGCACCGCGTTGGATTTGCTCGCGTTAAGCTGGCCGTAGGTTTCGTAGATGAGTTGGTAATTATCCAGCGTCTTGCCGCAAGCCAGCAGCAAGGGTTCATTGAATTGAATGGTCTGAGGCGTAACCAGACCCACTGAATCAGCGGGTAGCGTTATTGGCATGATGATCTCGTATCTCGGCAGCACACAATGAACATCGCCGCGTGGCGAAGGCCGCACTCAGGCGCGGCGGCAAGGCGCAAGTCTACGGTCGCTGTTCGGTGGCTGCAAGGGAGTTGTGCACCCTGCATGGCAGGGTGCGGATAGATCAGGAAGAGCGCGAAGCCTGCCGCGCTTCACTGAGGGAGACAATGGTCGCGCCGGTATCCGCAGGTGCCTTGACCTCTGCAGCGTCATCCAACGGCGCTTTCATAACCTCGCGGTAGAGCGGCTCCAATTGCGTCAATGCCGCCTGCATCTGGTAGATATTGGTTTGCAGACTTTCCACTTTTTCCGCATGGGTGTTGCGCTGGTTCTGCATTTGCGTGAGGCGCAGCATGTGTTGCTCAACCAGTTGCTTCTGGTATTCGTTGTTGTGAAAGAGCGGCGAGAGCGCTTCCTGCAACCAGTGCTCAATCGCGCGATTGATATCTTTGAAGGTGTTGCGTACTTCCTGCACCAACGTGTTGATAAAACGGCTGATAAAGGTGCTTTTGCTGGTCAGCAGGCTGTTAAGCGACAACCGGAAATCGTCCGCGCGGGTGTGCAACTGACGCAGTTGACGGCGCTCCTTGTGCATCCGGAACAGGTGACGGTTAAGCAATTCAGCATTGGTCTGGTTGTGTTCGGGGCGCTCGTAAATCGAGGTCAGTACTTTGTTGGCCCGCTCGATCTCGCGTTCCAGGTGACGAATATTGCTGTCCACCGCATCAAAGAATTCGCCGATGGCGCGGGACAAGCCGAGGGTAGTCCAGCTCTGCGCCAGCTTGTGATGCGCTTCCTGTACCTGCATCTCCAACTGGCTCGCACTGACGGGGCTCAACAGTGCCGCGCGCTGATTCTCCAACAGGCGCTGGCTGGTGCGCAGCGAGAGCGCCTGCTTGTGGTATTGGTGATGGGTTTGGCGAATGGTATCGCGCAGTTGTTGCAGCGTATCAATAGCATCCGGATTCGCCGCAGAGCGCAACACGCCGACCTCCGCCTCACATTCCTTCAAACGCCGGGCCAGGCTGTTGCGCGTGTTGATGATCATGCTGTAGCTGTCACCGATCAGCCGATGCCCGATGATTTGCTGCTGACTGCGCACTACACATTCGGCCAGCATCCGCTCCAGCACTGGGAAATTACTCCGCTGCAGCTGCGCCGTATTGCGCCCGACCTTGGCCAACAGGCCGTGCTTGGCAGACAAGGTCAGCACATGCTCCGGCGACAATTCCAATTGGCGCGCGGTCAATTGGCGCAGTTGCTCAACCTGGCTGTCCACTTCCTGGGAGCCGGACAGGTCATCCCACAAGCTGTCGATCTTGTTAAGCAACGCCAGCACCGCCGTGCAATGGTCATCGCGCAGGATCTGGATATGTTCGCGCCAGATAGTCATATCGCTGGCAGTAACTCCCGCATCAGCAGCCAGCAGGAACAGAATCGCCTGGGCTTCCGGCAGGGTGCGCAGGGTCAATTCGGGCTCGTTGCCGAGGGCGTTTAACCCGGGGGTATCAACAATCCGCAGGCCCTGACGCAACAATGGGTGGTCGAGGTTGATCAACGCATGGCGCCAACAGGGCACAGCCACCATGCCGTTCTCGTCGCGCTCGCCCAATTCATCGGTGGAGAAACCGAGCCGTGCGGCTTCGGCCGGCGTCACCTGTTTATTGGCAGACACCTGATTGATCGCGGTGCGCATCTGCACCGGGTCCTGGGGGTCAAAATGAATGGTCACCCAGTTCTGAGGAATGCGTTTGAAACTTTGCAGGCTGGTATTGGTGCGGCGGGTTTCTATCGGCAGCAAGCGCACGCAATTGCGATGTTTCTGGTTGGGCTCCCAGTAAATCTCGGTGGGGCACATGGTCGTGCGGCCCGGCTGGGACGGCAGCAAGCGACGACCGCCTTCGGTATACAGCAGGGCATTGATCAATTCCGTCTTACCGCGGGAAAACTCGCCGACACAGGCAATGGTAAAGCTATCGCCGCGCAGCAGTTGACGTGCGCGTTTGAGGGTCTTGTGCACTTCGGCACTGACCATGTTGTGGTTCTGCCCCCACTTTTCAAAGCGTTGCAGACGATCATCCAACTGGTGCTTCCAGCGGTTGTAGTTGGTCATTTGACGGTGAAGCGCTTTAACATCCATGGAGCGAACCTTTCTTGATTAGCCTGTGTTATTGATTATCGATCTTCGGAGCCACAGCGCTACACCGCTTTCGCCTGAAGCCACATTGATCACTTTTTGACACTAAATTAAAGCTGAAAAATTGACACCTGAATAGTCTCACCCCGACCCAGTGGTCAAACCAGCGGATCAAAGGCGCGCTAATCGTGGCAGGAAATCAGGGATTGCGGCGGTAACTGGCGAGGCGCCCGGATCAGCAGGGTTTTCTGGCGGCCCAGCTCACCCTGCACAATGGTCACCTGCGAACGCGGGACATCGAATAACTTGCTCAGCCACCTCACCAGATGTTCGTTGGCTTTACCATCCACCGGCGGGGCCGTAATCCGCAACTTCAACCGATCCCCGTGCAAGCCGACAATCTCGTCGTGAGCCGCCTTGGGCTGCAACTGGCAGTGGAGAAACAGATCCTCGCCCTGCCAGCGGTAGTGGCGTGCCGATCCGGTCACCGGTTTACAGCCCGAGTACCAGTCCCGATGGCATATTCACCGAACCGGCGATGGCGGCAATCAGGTAGCGATTGATCACATGCAGAATCATAAACGCTACGATGGGCGACAGGTCGATCACTCCCAGCGGCGGAATGATCTTGCGTAGCGGCGCCATCGCCGGCTCGATCACCTGGCGTACCAGCACCAGTGCAGGGTTCTGGCTGAAAGGCGCAATCCAACTGGCAATGATCACAATGATCAGCCCCCAGAAGTAGATGCTGGCGAAGGTCGCCAGGACGCCAACAAACGACCAGGCAATCAGGTTAAACACGCCGATAAAGCCATAGCCGGCGACGAAAAAAATAATCTGGATCACCAGCGCTTGCACCAGCAATCCCAGCACCAGCGAGGCGAAATCAATCCCGTAAAAGCCGGGGATCACCTTGCGCAAGGGCAGCAACAGCGGGTTGGTCGCCTTGGCAATCGTTTGGGAGATCGGGTTATAGAAATCAGCGCGAACCAGCTGAAACAGGAAACGCAACAACACCAACAATAAATACAGTGACCCAATGGTGCGGATCACATAGATGGCAATCTCAGCCAGGACGGACATAGCGACTCCTCGTTGATCAATAAACAGGTATATACGGGAATTATCGCCCGAGTTGTTCAGACAGCTCCAGCGAACGATCAGCACAAGCCTGCATCGCGCGACGGACCACCGTGCGAAGGCCATCTTCTTCAAACGATCTGATCGCCTGCTCGGTAGTGCCTTTCGGGGAGGTGACGCGACGGCGTAATTCGGCAACATCCACATCACTGTTTTTAGCCAGCAGGGCTGCGCCCAGGGCTGTTTGCAAAGTCAGTTCGGCAGCGCACTCGCGTGACAAGCCAAGATCAACAGCGGCATCCATCATGGCTTCCATCATCAGAAAGAAATAAGCCGGGCCGGAACCCGATACGGCGGTGACCGCATTGAGCAGCGACTCATCATCCAGCCATTGCACCACACCAACGGCACCCAGAATGTGACTGGCCGCCTGCCGTTGTTCAGTGGACGTATTGGCGTTGGCGAAGAGGCCGGCCGCACCGGTCTGCACTTGCGAGGGGGTGTTGGGCATGGAGCGAACGATAGCCTGATCGGCTCCCAGCCATTCGCCCATGCTGCCGGTGGTGATGCCCGCCGCCACCGAGATGATCAGGGGCTTGTGGGCCAATGCCGGCGCGAGTTCCAGGGCGACGGCTTTAAGCATCTGGGGCTTCACTGCTAAAATCACTACATCAGCCACCTGCGCCAGGGCGCGGTTGTCAGTGCCAACCTGAATGCCGAATTGTTTGCTTACGCTATCCAGGGTTTCCTGACGGGTAGCGCTGGCGCTGATATACCCGGCGGGGTAGCCCTTCGCCAGAAGTCCACCGATGATGGCACGCGCCATATTGCCGGCACCGATAAAGGCAAGTTTGAGGTTATTCACAAGATCATCCCGTCGCTATAAAAAGTGTTTTATTCCTTGGGCGCGCGCGCCCCGAAGATATCAGTTCCCACACGCACCATCGTTGCGCCGCTGGCGATAGCCGCCTCCAGGTCGCCGGACATGCCCATGGATAGCGTATCCAGTTGCGTCAGCCCCTGCTGTTGTAAGGAAACCAGCGCATCGCGCAAACGGGCGAAGGTCGCTCGCTGGTGCTGCGGATCATCATTGGGTGCCGGTATGCTCATCAGGCCACGCAGATGCAGGTTTGGCAATGCGGCCACCTGTTTCGCCAGCGCCGGTAGCTCTGTAAGACTCACCCCGGCCTTGGTCGCCTCGTCATCAATATTCACTTGCACACAGACCTGTAGTGCTGGCAGTGTAGAGGGCCGTTGCGCGCTCAGGCGCTGCGCGGTCTTGAGCCGGTCTATACTGTGAACCCAGTCAAAATTTTCGGCGATGGCGCGGGTTTTGTTGGACTGGATGGGCCCGATAAAATGCCATTCAATATCCGGCAAGTGCGTAAGAGCCTGTTTTTTTTCCAGCGCTTCTTGCAGATAGTTTTCACCAAACCGGCGTTGTCCCCACTGCCAGGCTTGTTCAACAACCGCAGCCGGCCGGGTTTTGCTGACCGCCAGCAAGTGAACACCGGCAGGATCACGACCGGACTCCCGCGCCGCTTGTTGAATGCGCGCCATGACTTTGGCGAGATTGTCGTCTATCTTGTGCATATCCAGTATGAGAGTGTGCCGCTTGTTGATCGACCACCGGAGCCAGTGCTCCCTGAGCGGCTGAGATAAAAAATAATTGATTGAATTAAGGTAGCAAGCAGTATGGATATTACCGAACTCCTCGCCTTCAGCGCCAAACAGGGCGCGTCCGACTTACACCTTTCCGCCGGCCTGCCACCGATGATCCGCGTCGATGGCGATGTGCGGCGCATCAACCTGCCGCCGATGGAGCACAAGCAGGTGCACAGTTTGATCTACGAGATCATGAATGACAAGCAACGTAAGGACTTCGAAGAGTTCCTCGAAACCGACTTCTCCTTTGAGGTTCCGGGCGTCGCCCGCTTCCGGGTTAACGCCTTTAATCAGAACCGCGGCGCCGGCGCCGTGTTCCGGACAATTCCTTCCAAGGTGCTTACCATGGAAGAGCTGGGCATGGGTAATGTGTTTCGCGATATCTGCGCCGTACCGCGTGGCCTGGTATTGGTAACCGGCCCGACCGGTTCCGGTAAATCCACCACCCTCGCCGCGATGATTGACTATATCAACGACAACAAATACGAACACGTTTTGACGATTGAAGATCCAATCGAATTCGTACACGAAAGTAAAAAATGCCTCGTCAACCAGCGGGAAGTACACCGCGATACTCACGGCTTCGCGGAAGCACTGCGCTCCGCATTGCGGGAAGACCCGGACATTATCCTGGTGGGCGAGATGCGCGACTTGGAAACCATTCGCCTCGCCTTGACCGCCGCCGAAACCGGTCACCTGGTGTTCGGCACCCTGCACACCACCTCCGCCGCAAAAACCATTGACCGTATCGTGGACGTGTTCCCGGCCAACGAAAAAGCCATGGTGCGCTCGATGCTCTCGGAATCCTTGCAAGCGGTTATTTCGCAAACATTGATGAAGAAAAACGGCGGCGGCCGGGTAGCTGCTCATGAAATTATGCGCGGCACCCCGGCAATTCGTAACCTGATCCGCGAAGATAAAGTGGCCCAAATGTATTCCGCCATTCAAACCGGCGCATCTCTGGGCATGCAGACCATGGACCAGTGTCTGGCAGACCTGGTGGCACGACGTGTCATCAGCCGCGAAGCGGCCAAAAGCAAGGCGAAAATGCCAGAGAATTTTTAATTTATTTATCTGCGTCATCCAGCGAAGCAGAGAGAAGTATTTGCATTTAAAAATAGTCAGGCGCAAAGATTTTTCAATAGCACGCTGGAACGCAACTCAGAAGGTAAGCCGTTATGGATTTTGATCGTTTGTTAGCGTTGATGGTGGAAAAAGGCGCGTCGGATTTATTCGTCACCGCTGGTGTACCGCCATCCATCAAGTTGCACGGCAAGATCGTTCCCGTTACCGCCACACCACTTGCGCCGGAGAAGGTCCGCGAATTGGTGCTGAGCGTCATGAATGAAAAGCAACGGGTGGAATTCCTTGAAAATAAAGAGCTGAACTTCGCTGTCAGCGCACGGGGTATCGGCCGGTTTCGTGCCAGCGCGTTTTACCAACGCAACCTGGCAGGTATGGTGCTGCGTCGAATCGAAACCAACATTCCGCGCATTGACGACCTTGGCCTGCCAGAAATTATTAAAGAGCTGGCGATGACCAAGCGCGGTTTGATTATCTTCGTAGGCGCGACAGGTACCGGTAAATCCACATCACTGGCATCGATGATCGGCCACCGCAACCGCAACAGTAAAGGTCACATTATTTCCATTGAAGACCCGATCGAATTTATTCACCAGCATGAAGGTTGCATCATCACCCAACGCGAAGTGGGCATTGATACGGAGTCCTTTGAAGTCGCCCTGAAAAATACCCTGCGCCAGGCGCCTGACGTCATCCTGATCGGTGAGGTGCGCTCACGGGAAACCATGGACCACGCCATCGCCTTCGCGGAAACCGGTCACTTGTGTTTGTGTACGCTGCACGCCAACAACGCTAACCAGGCGCTGGACCGCATCATTCACTTCTTCCCGGCTGATCGCCACCGCCAATTATGGATGGACTTGTCGCTCAACCTGAAAGCGATTGTCGCCCAGCAATTGATCCCGACACCGGATGGACAAGGGCGGCGTGCCTGTCTTGAGGTATTAATTAATACCCCGCTCGCTCAGGACCTGATTCGCAAAGGCGAAGTCGCGGACTTGAAAGAGCTGATGAAAAAATCCACCGAACTTGGTATGCAGACCTTCGACCAAGCGCTCTATGAGCTTTATGACAATGGTGAGATTACCTACGAGGATGCACTGCTTCACGCTGACTCGCCCAACGACCTGCGCCTGATGATTAAACTGGGTTCAGAAACCGATGCGACTTATTTGTCCCATGCGGCAGATGGCTTGTCTATTCAGGATGATGAAACGAATAATCGTGGGCGGATGTTTTAATTTACGGTAGCAGAAGTGTCGGATTACGCTGCGCTAATCCGACCTACTCGCTGTCACTTGATTGTGTAGCCAGGTTTCGAGAATCAGGCGTGCGGCAATAGAATCAACAGGGTTATTTTTGTAGTCACGGGAGCCACCGCGTTCCATCACTTCACCTTTAGCAGCAAAACTGGTAAGACGTTCATCAACCAGTTCTACCTTCACACCAAAACGCCCGCGCAAGCGATTCGAAAATTTGCGCGCGCGGGCACTGAGCTCACTTTCACTGCCATCCATGTTTAATGGCAGACCAACCAATACCAGATCCGGCTTCCATTCCTGCAACAACTTCTCCACCTGCACCCAATCGGGAACACCGTCGTTTGCTTTTAGCGGGGATTGTTCTGTCGCGGAGCGAGTCAGCGTTTGACCTGACGCGACACCAATGTTGCGGGTTCCATAGTCAAAAGCGAGCAAGGTTTTTATCATCGGGGATTATCGGAAAAGAGACGGCAGGCGCTGATAAAACTGAACGTCAGGCGTGGCCTGCCACACTGGAAATTAAATTCAAGTCGATACCCAACGGCTGAGCGGCCGCTGTCCAGCGCTGCTCATGAGGCGTGTGGAAGATAATATTGCTGTCGGACGGTACGGTAAGCCAGGAATTGGCGGCCACCTCTGCTTCAAGCTGCCCTTCACCCCAACCAGCGTAACCCAAGGCAATTAAATACTCTTCCGGCCCGCGCCCTTCAGCCAAGGCTTCGATGATGTCGCGCGATGCCGTTAAACTGATGCGCGGCGAAATCTTGAGTGTGGACTGCCATTCTTTTTCGCTGGAATGCAACACGAACCCGCGCTCTATCTGTACTGGTCCACCAGCAAACACGGCCTGACCTCCGATACCTGCCGCATCAGCCAATTCCATCTGCACAAAAATATCGCGGATAAACAGCGGCATGGCGTTATTGATCACGATTCCCATGGCACCCTTATCTGTATGCTCACAGATATAAGTCACCGAATGTGCGAAGGCGGAATCCCGCATACCCGGCATGGCAATCAGGAAATGATCGCGCAGGCTGCCGACTGTAAGTTCTGAATGGGTGAGATCGTCGTGTGTAGTCATGATTTCAGTATTGGGGGCTTCTTGAATGAATACAAGCTGACCGCAAAAATTATTCCTGGACAGCTCACTCTGCCGAGGTAGACAAACCCGTGATCTCAAAATTCCAGGTGCGAATAATTTGTAGTCGGTCCGCCTGCTGGCGAATCTCCGGCGGGAAGGCCGCAAAGGGTGCAGCCAGGCGCACAATCTGACGCGCTGCGTCATCAAAGATACGCCTCCCCGATGATTGCAAAATCTCTATTTCATGAATAGTGCCATCGGGGTTGATGACCACCGAAAGGCGCAGTTGACCGGTGATGCGTTGGCTCAGTGCTTCCTGGGGATAGTTTTCATTGCCCACCTGCTCAATCTTCGTACTCCATTCATGCAGGTATCGAGCATCAAAGGATTCCTTGGTGGACACTGAGGTCAGGGTGCGGATGCGGGGGCGTTTGGCGTACTCCTGCCGCTGACGATCCAGCTTGGCCTGCAGGCTGGCAATCTCGGTGGTAAAAGTCTGCTCTTGCAACAGCCCGTCGCGTTTTTGCTGTTCATCCAGCGGCTCAGGATCGGTCTGCACCTGCACTTGCCGCTGATTGTCGGCAACCGTGCTGATTAGCTGGTCGTCCTTACGCTCATTAGGCGAGGCAGCCTGGGTTTGCGGCATAGGATTCACATCGCGCACCTCCGAATCGGCAAACTCGGCCCGACGCTCTGTGGTTAACTGTTTAGCCTCTTCTTCTGTGCCACTGGCTTCCTGATTATGCTGCGCAATAAAATCCGCTTGGTCCGGCTCCTTGGCCGACTTATGCGTGGCAAGGGTAATCTCCAGCGTCTGGGACTGGTTGGGCTGGTGCAGATTGAAACCCACCCCCAGAATAATCAGCGCATGAACAACCAGGGCGAGAAAAAAGGTAAAGCTCAAACGGTCGCCGGTATCGACTCGCGCCTCTTCCAGAGCCGGTGACATAGCAACAGAATTCATCGTTCCTGAATACCCTTGGCTGCGAGATAGCCGGCAATAGCATCCATGAAGCGTGCGCCGATACGGGTGTTGTAGGCTTTATCGATTTCCCGGGCGCAGGTCGGACTGGTCACGTTGATCTCGGTCAGGTAGTCACCAATCACATCCAACCCTACGAAGAGCAGGCCTTTGGCTTTCAGTGTTGGCGCCACCTGCGCCACAATCCAGCGATCCCGATCACTCAGGGGTTGCGCCACACCGGTTCCGCCGGCTGCAAGGTTACCGCGGGTTTCTCCTTGCGCCGGGATGCGCGCGAGGCAATAGGGAATCGGCTCACCATCCACCACCAGAATGCGCTTGTCGCCGGCACTGATCTCCGGAATATAACGCTGGGCCATGGTTAACTGCGCTCCATGCTGTGTCAGCGTTTCCAGGATCACACCCACATTGGGATCATCGGCCCGGCAACGGAAGATGCTGCTGCCGCCCATTCCATCCAGCGGCTTGAAAATCACATCCTGATGCTCGCGATGAAAATCACGCAGCTGTTTCGCGTTACGACTGACCAACACGGGCGGGCAGCACTGGGGAAACTGGGTCGCAAAGACCTTTTCATTACAATCGCGCAGACTTTGTGGCTTATTCAGCACCAGGGCGCCCTGTTTTTCAGCTGCTTCAAGAATATAAGTGCTATATATATATTCATTATCGAAAGGCGGATCCTTGCGCATCAAAATGACATTGATGTCAGCCAGGGATTTGTCCTCTCGGGGACCCAGCTCGTACCAGGTTTCCGCATTGTCGGCGACAAATAATGCACGCACACTGGCGCGGGCTTCGCCTTGTAATAAATAGAGGTCGCTTTGTTCCATATAATAAAGATCCCAACCCCGCTCCTGGGCAGCCAGCAGTAAGGCAAGGGTGGTATCTTTGTAGTATTTGATGCTTGCGATGGGGTCCATCACAACGCCAAGGGAGATGGTCATAAATCTTTTGCACTCATAGTGGCATTGGATTTGCCGGGAGTCGTTATGCGGACTAAAGTTAAGTCCTCGGGGCTATTAAAGCAAGAGGCTTAAGTACTTCCCATAATGATAAGCTCTAAGGAAATGCAAGAACGAATAGATTCTTTATATATTCAAGTAGTTATAGATAAACCTTAAAAACTATGTTAAAAGTTTGCGTGGCGCTTGTTACGACGGCTTTCAGGGCCGTTTTCCGTGTTTGAGAGACATAATATGTGACACGGATCGCAAGATCTGGCGGTGTCATGACAACGAGATAAAAGGCAAAGGTCAGAGTTATGGACGTAAGTTTGGAAAGCCTGAAGGTGATGGTAATCGATGACAGTAAAACCATTCGCCGAACAGCAGAAACCTTGCTTAAAAAAGCAGGTTGTACGGTAGTCACAGCCACCGACGGTTTTGACGCCTTGGCAAAAATTGCTGATACCCGCCCCGACATCATCTTTGTCGATATTATGATGCCCCGCCTCGATGGCTATCAAACCTGTGCTCTGATCAAGAATAACAGTGAGTTCAAGACCACACCGGTCATCATGTTATCCAGCAAAGACGGATTGTTCGACAAAGCCAAAGGACGGATTGTCGGTTCCGACCAATATCTCACCAAACCCTTCAGCAAAAGCGAATTGCTCGATGCCATCCAGGCACATGTCAAGCACGCCAAAGCCTCGTGAAGGGTGGGCGGATACGTTTAAACCAATGGATTGCTTAACTAGAAGTTCTACTATTTGGGGTAGCTATGGCCAGAGTATTGATTATCGACGACTCACCAACCGAGACGTATAAATTGACCAGCATGCTGGAAAAGAATGGGCATGCGGTATTAACAGCAGAGAACGGCGAAGACGGCATTGCCCTGGCGCAAAAAGAACAGCCGGACGTTATCCTGATGGATATCGTGATGCCTGGCCTCAACGGCTTTCAGGCAACGCGCCAACTGTCCAAACTTCCGGAAACCTCGCACATCCCGGTGATAATCGTGACAACCAAAGATCAACAAACTGATCGGGTTTGGGGTATGCGTCAGGGTGCGAAGGATTACCTGGCAAAGCCCATTGAATCAGACGTATTGATGGCGGCAATCGCTCAGGTCATGCGCTGACAATAAGGATCGTCAGCACGCTATGGCAGACCAGGGCCATCAAAATTTAATAACAAACGCACCCAACAGCCGCACTGTTAGTTACACAACCCCTGTTGGTCGCTTGGTGAGAATGGAATAAAACGGTCTATGTCAGAACCACAGGCAGCCTTCCAGGCGCTACTTGATCTCGCACAACGCAGCCGCGCGGCAGCACGCGGCCTGCCGGCACAAACTGACATCCGCCCCCAATGGAGCGGTATCGGTTTTTCACTGATGGGCAGCAATTTCGTCGCGCCCATGGGTGAAGTCTCCGAGATGTTGGAAGTGCCCAGCTATACTCACTTGCCCGGCGTCCAGCCGTGGGTAAAAGGGGTGGCAAATGTGCGGGGCCGCCTGCTTCCCATCTTTGATATGGCGACCTTCTTCGGTGACAGATTAATCAGTGGCCGCAAGCAACGCCGGGTGCTGGTGCTCGAAACCGAAAACCTGTACAGCGGGTTGATGGTAGACCAGGTGTTTGGCATGCAGCACTTTCCCATGGATGAATACAGTGAACAGGCTGGCGCTATCGCCAGCAATATCCTGCCATTTGTCACCGGCAGTTATTCGCTCGGTGGACAGCAATGGTCGCTGTTTCGACCGGGTTTGTTGGCAGAAGATCCGCGTTTCATCAACGCGGCCAAAGGCTAGTGTAAAAGTATCCACACCAAGCTGGAGACGGAATCAATGGTAACGGGGATACCCTCCGTTACCGGGGATAAAAAATAAGACGCAGAGTCGGTAGGAGTACGTAAATGAAAACTGAATCCAGAAGCCCATTTGCGGCGGTCAAAGCGAGCCCGGGAATTTCGATTGCCGTGCTCTTGCTGATCGCCTGCTTCGCGGCAATCGCAGTGAGTTACTTCATTGTGCAGAAAGACGCGGATAACGATCAGCGCTATCTGCAACAAGTGGCGGACCTCCGTGCGGAAGCTTACCGACTCACGGCATTGTCCCGCGATGCGACCTCCGGTGACGAAGATGCATTCACTGAACTAAGCGGCGTATTAAGCAGCATGTCGCGCACGTGGGAGTCACTGCGCGCCAGCGATGAACGAACCCGCCGCGAATTAAGCAACGAGTTCGCAGCCTATGAAGGTATCTGGGGCCGTGTACGCAATAACGCCCAGGTGATCGTGACCAACCGGGAATTGATCGTCAGCCTCAACAACGTGGGCAACAACCTGAATGATAACCTGCCAAACCTGCAGGCCCAGCACAACAACATTGTGGAGATCCTGCTGGAAAACAATGCACCGGCGGACCAGGTCTCCCAGGCGCAAATGCAATCCTGGCGGGCGGAGCGTATCGGCCGTAACGTGGATAAAATGCTGCGCGGTGACACTGACGCGAGCAATGCTGCCGACCAGTTCAACCTCGACGCCAACATCTACGGTCGCGTATTGACGGCGATGCAACAGGGCGATCCGACCATGCGTATCTCCCGCGTATCTGATGCCAGTGCCCGTGCCAGCCTGGAACAAATTTCTGAAATGTTCGCGGCGGTAAATCAATCGATCCAGGAGATGGTTGAAGGCTCCACGACCCTATTCCGCGCACGTCAGGCCAGCGACGCCCTGCTGGAAGATAGCCCCCAGTTATTACAAGCATTGGCAGCGATTGCTGACAAGATTGCTATCCAGGCCACCGCGCGCCCGATCAATAACCAACTGATTCTGATCCTCGCCGCTATCGCGGTACTCTGTGCAGCCTTTATCGGTATCAGCCTGTTCCGCAACACGCGCCGCCGCCTGGTACGCACAGCGGAGACCAACGAACGTAACCAGACCGCGATTCTGCGTCTGCTCGACGAACTGGCCGACCTCGCGGACGGTGACCTGACAACGACCGCCACCGTAACAGAGGATTTCACCGGTGCGATCGCGGACTCTATCAACTTCACCATCGACCAGTTACGTATCCTGGTAGCGCGAATCAACGAAACTGCGGTAAACGTATCGGCCGCTGCGCAGGAAACCCAGCAAACGGCTTTACATCTCGCCGAAGCGTCTGAACACCAGGCGCAGGAAATTGCCGGTGCATCTGCCGCGGTAAACGAGATGGCGGTCACCATTGATCAGGTATCGGCAAACGCCGCCGAATCGGCAGCGGTAGCGGAGCGCGCGGTATCCATCGCAGGTAACGGCGCGAAGGTGGTACAAAATACTATTCACGGGATGGATACCATTCGTGAACAAATCCAGGACACCTCCAAGCGTATTAAACGCCTCGGTGAATCGTCACAAGAGATCGGTGACATCGTAAGCTTGATTAACGACATTGCTGACCAAACCAACATCCTCGCACTTAACGCAGCGATCCAGGCATCTATGGCCGGTGACGCGGGCCGCGGCTTCGCAGTGGTAGCGGACGAGGTACAGCGCCTTGCTGAACGTTCCGCTGCAGCAACCAAGCAGATCGAGGCGCTGGTTAAAACGATTCAGAATGACACCAACGAAGCGGTAATCTCGATGGAGCAAACCACGTCTGAAGTGGTGCGCGGTGCGCGCCTCGCACAAGACGCGGGTGTGGCACTGGAAGAAATTGAAAACGTATCCGGTAACCTCGCAGAATTGATTCAGAACATTTCTAACGCCGCACGCCAACAGGCATCCTCTGCGGGTCACATCTCCAACACGATGAATGTTATTCAGGAAATTACCACGCAAACGTCTGCCGGTACCTCTGCCACAGCACAATCGATTGGTAACCTCGCTGAAATGGCACTTGATCTACGTGAATCGGTCGCGGGCTTCAAACTGCCGGAAGAAGATATCACCCTTGATTCACGCCATACTCACAAGCCGGCACCTGTAGCACAAGCGGTTGACTATGATACTGAAATCATCGATCTGGATGATGAAGTTCTGCCGGGCGACGAGGATGATTATTCTCACGTAGCGGCGAAGGCATGAGTTCATCAATTACCTCCCCGGTAATTGATTTGTGGGTGTAGATATGGCTTGGTCACTGAGAAAATTACCGACGCTCTCCGACAGGCAGTTTGCTCAGTGGAGTACGTTGCTGGAAGAGCGCACCGGCATTCATCTGGTGCGCCAACAGCGGACGTTGCTGGAGTCGCAGGTGTCTATTCGCATGCGCGAACTGGGCCTTGATGACTATGACCGTTACTACGTCGAAGTCACCCACGGCGTATCCGGCATGATGGAGTGGTCCACGCTGGTCGACCGCATCGCCGTAAAGGAAACCAGCTTCTTCCGTCATCGTCCGTCGCTGGAATATGTGCGCCGCTATCTGCAAAACAAAATCAACAACCAGCAATTGCCTGGCAGTTTCGATGTGTGGAGCATTGGCTGCGCAACCGGTGAAGAAGCTTATTCACTGGCGATGGTGATCAACGATTGCTTTGAGTTGGCCGCACTCAATCCTTACTACGGTATTACGGCGGTGGATATCAGTACCACGGCACTGACCAAAGCCCGGGAGGCGCGCTATCCGGCACGCAAACTCGAAGAAGTCAAACCGGAAGAAATCAAACGTTACTTGCAACATTGTGACGACGGCAGCTACGAGGTCGTCAGCAAATTGCGCGAGCGCGTGTGCTTCACCCAAGGCAATATCATTCGTCCCGACTGCATGCCGCAGGTCAAGGTGGACGTTATCTTTTGCCAGAATTTATTGGTTTATTTTCGCCGCTGGTTACGGCGGGATATCCTGAATGCTTTAGTTGATCGCCTGAAACCCGGTGGCCTGTTAATTATCGGCCTGGGCGAAGCCGTTGACTGGGAGCATCCCCAAATGCACCGCGTTTCTGTAGACGACGTGCAAGCATATCTACGCACTGAGCGAGAAGAACAATGAGGAATGCTCCACATGGCAGATAATCGCAATTTTGCCGCGTTGGATTGGCTTATCCACGAAATTGGCGAGACGCTGAAAGAAGCTCGTCAATCGCTCGAAGCCTTTGTCGAAAATCCGAAAGACACGGCGCGCATCCGTTTCTGCCTGACCCATATTCATCAGGTGCACGGCAGTTTGCAGATGGTGGAGTTCTACGGCGCGGCCATGCTCGCCGAAGAGATGGAAAAGCTGACCCAGGCAATGATCAACAATGCCGTGGCCAATCCCGCAGAAGCACAGGAAGTGTTGATGCGTGCAATTCTGCAATTCCCAGTGTACCTCGATCAGGTTAAAGCAACCCGGCGCGACAACCCGCTGGTGGTATTGCCGTTGCTCAACGACCTGCGCGCAGTGCGCGGTGAAAGCCTGCTGACCGATACCAAATTATTTGTTCCCAATCTTGCGCCAGCCAAACGCGTCAGTGGTATGCGTTTACCGGTCACGCAAGACAATCAACAATTCCAGGACATGGTGAAAAAACTGCGGCAGATGTATCAATACGCTGCTGCCGGTTTTATTCGCGGCGTAAACCCGGATGAGAACCTGGGTTATCTGCAAAAAGTGTTCGCGCGCTTGCACAAATTAACCCAGGGGACCGCACGAGCGCCCTTATGGGATATCTGTCTTGCACTCGCCGAAGCACTGCAACTCGACGCCATTGAGATCAGTGTTTCCATCAAAAATTTGTTGCGTCAGCTCGATAAGGAAATCAAGGTACTCGCAGTTCATGGCATCAAAGCTCTCGATGCTTTTACCCAAGATGAGCTGATTAAAAACCTGCTCTATTACGTTGCCCGTTCCGGTAAACATGCGCCGGGCTTTCCCCCCAATTCGCACCTGCAACGCATCTACCAGGGTTATCAACTGGAAGCAGCGCTCGTGGAAGGCAAGGAAGTCGGTGATGAAACGCAGAACATGCTGTCAGCACCCGACCCTGAAGCCATGCGTTCGGTGGTTGAAGCGCTGAAGAGCGAGCTCGATATTATCAAACACGCCCTGGATGTCTGCCTTTCCGGTGGCGATACCCGCAGCGCCCTGAGTGAAGCCCTGCCTGTTGTTAAACGGGTAGCAGACACCATGGCGGTGTTGGGTATCGGTGAATTGCGCAAGCAGGTACTGGAACAGGGTGCTGTGCTTGAGATGGTGGTGGATGCCAACAGCCAATTGTCTAATGACCAATTGATGTCGGTGGCCGGCAAGGTGATCGAAATTGAAGATGCACTGGATCATCTCGCCTCGCAGTCAAGCCAAACTAACCGCAACGGCGACGAAGCCGATATTACCCTCAATCGCGCCAAAGAGTCGGTGCTGCGGGAATCGCGCAACGGCCTGGAGCACGCCAAAGACGCCATCATTGAATATATTGCGTCCCAATGGGATCGCACGCACCTCCAGGCGGTGCCTGAAACCCTGCGCGAAATTCGCGGTGGCCTTGAGATCATGCCTCTGCCGCGCCCGGCCCGCATCCTCGGTGCTTGCGCTCGTTATATTGAAGAACAGTTACTGCAACAGTACGAGGTTCCCCAATGGAACAACCTCGATACCCTCGCCGATGCCATTACCAGTGTTGAGTATTACCTGGAGCGTTTAAGCAGCGGCGCACGCAAAGAAGAAAATGATTTATTGTTGGGCGTGGCAGAAGAAAGTGTGGCCTCGCTGGGTTATGCCGTGGCCAAGATGCCGCGTCCTGATACCAAACCGTTTACCGAAGAAGAACATCAAGCTTTTACAGCCGAAGCGATTGATGCACCACCCATTGAGACACCGTCCAATGAAATGGTGGTCGATGCTGCATCGACGGAAGTCGCGCCCACGCCTGATATCACCACCGAAAGCGACGAAGACACAGCAGCGTTGCTCGCTGCCTATCAGGCTGCACTTGACCCGGAAGCAGACACAGATTCCACTACCAGCCCTGCCAAAACAGCAGCGCTTGAGCCAGATGATATTACGGTAAGTGAATGGGCCCTGCCCGACGAAAATCTGTCGGAGCCAGAACCTGCGCTCGTTCAAGAGCCGATAGCAGAACAGGAATCCACACCCGAAGAGCTGATCAATTACTCTTCCACCGCTGAAGATCTTGCAGAAGATGATGACGACGATCTTGATGATGAAATCATCGATATCTTTGTTGAAGAGGCCGGCGAAGTTACCCAAACCATCGGTGAATATTTCCCGCAATGGGCTCAAAATTTTGACGATGCAGAATCACTGACCGAATTCCGCCGTGCTTTCCATACCCTCAAAGGCAGCGGCCGGATGGTAGGTGCGAACGACATTGGTGAGCTCGCCTGGTCCATCGAAAATATGTTGAACCGCATCATTGATGGCACCGTTACTCCGTCCCAGCCGCACGTGACGATTATTGAAAAAGTGCGTTTGCTGTTGCCGAGCATGATCAACGCATTCAGCCTGCACCAGCCGAATCCCGAACCGGAACTGACAGCCGCGTACCGCAGCCAGGCCGAAGCCTTGGCCAAAGGCGTAGTGCCACCGGATTTACACGATATATCGACAGCCAATGAAGTCATTCCCACTGCCGAGTCAGAGGAAGAGCCGGAAGTCGCAGGCGACGATGCCGAAATCACCCTGGAAACTATCGCCGCTGAACTGGAGCCGGAACACGGTGCACTGCCAGAAGCGGAAGAAATTACCTATGCCAGTTTCATCGATGCGACCACCGATGAAGACGGCAGTGAGCCGCACCACGATGAAGAAGAGGTTATCGACTACGAGGCGCTGTCAACGCCCGGCGCCCATGCACTGGACGGCTATTTAATTGAAGAAGATGGTAGCGAAGCCGACGATCCGGATATTCAGTTGTGGGATATCTTCGGTGCAGAAGCGCTGAGCCATCTGGAAGTGGTGCAGAATTATATCCAGCGTATGGAAGAGCAAGCGCCCTTCTATGATCCGCCCAGTGAACACATGCAACGCGCTCTGCACACGCTCAAAGGTAGTGCGCACATGGCGGAGATCACTCCCGTCGCAGAGCTGGCAACGCCTCTTGAGAAATTCGTTAAGGAATTGCGCAGCTACCAAGTCAACATCAACGATGACATCCTGCAGTTGCTGCGCGATGCGGTCAGTTATACCCATATTGCGCTGGACAACATCCACAACAATGAGCCGATAGAAATTCCGCGCCTGCAGCAATTCCTGGCGCGTGTACATGAGCTGCGCGAAATCCACGTGGCGCCCCTCGCTCGGCAACAGGAAGCCGATGCCAGTGGCAAGCGTCCGATTGACCCGGAACTGCTTTCTATCTTTATGGCGGAGGAGATGAACCTCCTGCTCAATGCCGATCAAATCATTGAGTGCTGGCGCCACACTCCGGACGACCTGCAACAACTCAATCCATTGATCGCCGAGCTGCGCAATCTCACTCACGGTGCTGCGCATGCGTATCTGCCACCGATGGCAACCCTCGGTGAAAAATTACAGGCGGTATATCAGCGGATCACCAGCGGTCAGTTGACCTGCAGCGATGATGTCTGTGCAACGCTTAACGCCGCGCATTTATCGTTACTCGATATGGTCGATGCCGTCGCTGCTGGCCAGAACCTTGGCGATATTCCCGCGCCTATCAACGATTCACTCGATAGCCTGATCAATCCTGCACCCTCACCGCTGGTTTTCGACCCGACTGAGGTGGACGTAGAAGCAGAAGCAGAAGCAGAAGCAGAAGCAGAAGCAGAAGCAGAAGCAGAAGCAGAAGCAGAAGCAGAAGCAGAAGAGGATGTGGTCTTCTCATTTGATGCGCAAGAAGAATCTTCGCACGATGAAGACTTTGATCCGGAAATCGTAGAAATTTTCATCGAAGAAGCCAGCGAACTGCTGGAAGACATCGAGCGCGCCCTGCATGAGTGGCAGGAAGACTGGAACAACACAGAACCCGTCGAAGATTTGAAACGCAGCCTGCATACTTTTAAAGGCGGCGCGCGTCTGGCAGGGATGATGGACATCGGCGATCTGTCGCACGAATTCGAAAGCGTTTTGATTGAGATGGGTGCCGACGCCGAGATCGATCAACAATTTTTCAAGCGACTCAATAATTACCAGGACCGGTTGCATTTACTGGTTGATCGCGCACGGGCCAAGCTGGCTGGTGAAGCCTTGTCACCGCTAGAAGATGGCATTCTCGCTGCACCTGAATCCCATGCAAATGCAGAGCTGGACACGCCGATCATGTCCCCCGCACACGGATCCGCTGATGAGGATGATCAGCCCACACCGACAAAACCGGCTTTCGGCAACGACAACTATGAGTTTGTCGATACCTCAAAAGTTATTCCGTTTACCCCCAAGCCCAAGCAGGTGCCTGCTGCGCCGTCATTGCCGTCAGTAGACCTTCCCGGCATGCGCCCCGGCCCCAGCGGAGGTGCTGCACCAGCACCGATTCAACACCTTGCAACCCGCCGTAGCGGTCCGCAGGAAGTGGTAAAAGTCTCGGCCGAATTGCTGGAGGAGCTGGTTAACCTCGCGGGTGAAACCTCCATCAGCCGCGGTCGGATGGAGCAACAGGTCAGCGACCTGAGTACCGCTATCGACGAGATGGATTCCACCATCCAGCGCTTGCAGGAACAGTTACGTCGTCTGGACATTGAAACAGAAGCCCAGGTGTTGTTCCGGCAAGAGCAAATGTCCGCCCATGAGGATTTCGACCCGCTGGAGATGGACCGTTACTCCCAGTTGCAGCAGTTGTCACGCTCACTGATTGAGTCAGCGTCGGACTTGATGGACCTGAAGTTCACCCTGGCTGATAAAACTCGCGATACCGAAACCCTGTTGTTGCAGCAGTCCCGGATTAATACGGACTTGCAGGAAGGTTTGATGCGTTCGCGCATGGTGCCTTTCTCACGCCTGGTGCCGCGTTTGCGCCGTATCGTAAGGCAAGCCGCTACCGAACTTGGCAAAGAAGTCGAGTTTGAGTTGGATAACGTTGAAGGCGAACTGGACCGGACGGTCCTGGAGCGTATGGTGGCGCCGCTGGAGCACATGCTGCGTAACGCAGTAGACCACGGTATCGAATCAGCCGAAGACCGCGTTAACGCCGGGAAGCCAGCCACGGGCCGCATTGTGTTGAGCCTGGGCCGCGAAGGCGGCGACGTGATGCTGCGCCTGGCCGACGATGGCCGTGGTATCAATCTCAAGCGCGTTCGTGAAAAAGCCATTGAGCGCGGCCTGATGACTGAAGAAGCACAGTTAAGCGATCAGGACATCATCCAGTTTATTCTGCACGCCGGTTTCAGTACGGCCGATAAGGTCACCCAGATTTCCGGGCGCGGCGTAGGTATGGATGTGGTGCATTCCGAGATCAAGCAGCTCGGCGGCGCCATGTTTATCGACTCTACCTGGGGTCAAGGCACCGAATTTATCGTGCGCTTGCCGTTCACCGTATCGGTTAACCGCGCCTTGATGGTTCAGATTGGTGACGACCTGTATGCGATCCCGCTCAACACCATCGAAGGTATCGTACGGGTCAGCCCCTTTGAGCTGGAACATTATTACCAGGATGAGCAAGCCCGCTTCGAATATGCCGGGGAGAACTATCTGGTGCGCTATCTCGGCGCCATGCTCGACAGTACCGCCCAACCCAAGCTGGACGGCCAGTCCCTGCCCTTGCCGGTGGTGCTGGTGCGCAGTGCGGAAAATACCGTGGCGCTGCAAGTGGATCGCCTGCTGGGCAGCCGCGAGATCGTGGTAAAAACCCTCGGCGTACAATTCAGTACGGTGCGCGGTGTGTCCGGCGCAACGGTGATGGGTGACGGTAGTGTGGTGGTGATTCTCGACCTGCACGCGCTCATCCGTGAACAATTGGCGCTTGGCCTCGGTAAATCTCTGCTGCTTGAACCGCTCAGCCCGGCAACACCGGCGAAGAAGGACGAGCAGACCGAACAGACGGTGATGGTCGTGGACGATTCGGTTACTGTACGTAAGGTCACCAGCCGCTTCCTGGAACGCGAAGGTTTCAACGTTATTACCGCCAAAGACGGCGCCGAAGCGCTCTTGTTGTTGCAGGACCACATCCCTGATGTGATGCTGCTCGACATCGAGATGCCGCGTATGGACGGTTTCGAAGTAGCCAAAAATATTCGCACCAGTTCGCGCCTGAAAGATATTCCGATCATCATGATCACCTCGCGCACCGGCGACAAACACCGCGAGCGCGCCTTTAGTCTGGGCGTTAACAAATACATGGGCAAACCTTACCAGGAGGATTTGCTGCTCAATAACATCAATGAACTCCTGGGCAAACCGGCGAGATAATCGTGTGTGCATTGCGTGTCGGCATACTGGTGGACTCTGCCACCAAGCAGCACTATCTCACCGGTCTGGTAACACAAGCGGGACATCAGCTGGCCTGCACCTTGCTGTTAAACACCGCTTCGTCTCCACCAAAGACGCCACTTGATGCCTGGATCATTGACGTAACGGCGGACCAATCCGCGAAAACGGAACAGGACGAAACGCAGCTGGCACACGAACAGTTTGTTGAGCGGCTGTTAGAAACGGCCACTGTTCCGGTTATCCTCAGCGACAGCAGCGAGTACTCCGAAGGCAGTGAAGGCCACAAAGCCTGGTTGCGTCGAATGACCCAACGTCTGCAACGCTTGAGCGGGGACATCAACCTGCAACAAACTGAGCGGGCACCACGCCTCTGGGTATTGGCCGCATCAACTGGCGGTCCGGCAGCGGTGAAGGAGTTTCTCAGTTATTTGCCGGCAGAATTGGGCATCGCTTTTGTTTATGTCCAGCACATTGACGCTCACTATTCGACTACCCTGATCCGCATGATGAGCGGGGCCGGACATTATCCCGCTGCCTTGGCCTGCCAGGGTGCGGTGCTGCAGCCCGACGCCATTACCCTGATCAGTGCGGAACGGCGGGTGGACATCCTGGAAAACGGCACCCTGCTGGTCAGCGAAAAGCCCTGGGGCGGTTGTTATGCGCCGTCGATTGACCAGGTGGTGGCCAACGTCGCCAGGATCTATCGGGAACGTAGCGGTTTAATCGTGTTCACCGGGATGGGCGACGATGGTGCGGCCAGCGCCCGGCTTATCAAACAACAGGGTGGCCAGGTGTGGGTGCAGACGCCGACAAGCTGCACCAGCTCGTCAATGCCCGAAGCAACCCTGGCGACTGAATCAGTCGGTTTCAGCGGAACACCAAAGGAGCTGGCCCAGCAGTTGGCCACCTTCACCCGAGGGAGCCGCGGCCATCAAGCCATTAAATTACCGAACCATTAACTCCAACGTTTAAAGGAAGCGCTCCCATGAGAGCCCCACAACGCCTCGAAAAGAAAATCCAGGAAGTCGCCAGTTTGCTGGTGCCGGTGCGCGACGGCCTGTTGTTACTGCCCAACGTATCCGTTGCGGAAATTGTGCCTATCACCCAGGTGTTACCGGTCAGCAATGCGCCCGACTGGTACCTGGGCGACTGCGTGTGGCGAGAGCAAAAAGTCCCGGTGCTGTCCTTCGAAACACTCAATGGTGATCCCAAAGGCGGTACCAGTAATCGCGCACGTTTTGCGGTACTTAACAGTACCGGCATTAGCGATGAGTTACCGTTTATCGCCATCGTTACCCAAGGTCTGCCACGCCTGGCGCGGGTGAATGAAGAGGAGATCCGCGAGCGCGACGGCGATAAGAAACCTTTCGAATTGATGTATGTCTCATGGGCCGGAGAGGATGCAGTTATTCCTGATGTCAGCCGTATGGAGCAAGCATTACTCGATTATCGCAACGGCGCCGGATTCTACTGATATTACCAGTGCTTACCCTATAACTAACGGATTACGTTTACCTATGTCACTACCCAGGCTTTCAGGAAAAAAACTGTCTTTCGCTACCTTGTTACTTGCCGGTTTAATCAGCCTTCAGGGCTGCGGCGGCTCCCGCGATGAGCCGTTTGATCCAGGCGATGATGACGATGATGATGTGGATATTGTCAGGGTTGATGTGGACCTGTTGGTAGCCGGCAACGAGCCGATTCTGCCAGAAGATAGCACGAGACGTCTTCAGGTTATGCGCGATGAAACCGAGTTCTACGAGGTATACGACAAATATACCAACGAAGTTATCGATGAACCGGATTTCGATCAGGGCCAGGTAATCTTATATGACGCGGGTTCTAAAGATCTTAATCCCTGTACCGACAGGCTGGTTTTTCGCCGAGCTAGTGCGCAAGAAGAAAACGATGCCGTGGTTAAAGTCATCATGGAGTATGAAAACCTTCAAGACGAGACTGCGACTAATTGCAACGAAAGACCCTTCCGCTTTATGTTTATCGAAAGCCGCGAGAAACTGATCTTCTCCGAAGAGATTCAGTGGCCTTCTTCATCAAGCTCAAGTTCGAGATCTTCCTCTTCGTCTTCATCTTCATCGTCCTCATCCACGCCACCGACGGCTTGAAGTCTGTCAGAGATCACCCCATCGATATTGCACCAGACTGATCGCCGCTATCGGCGCAGTCTCGGTGCGCAACACGCGCGGTCCCAGGGTGAGTGGAGCAAAACCTTTTACCCGCGCCCGCTCAATTTCATGATCCGACAATCCCCCTTCCGGTCCAATCAACAGCGCGACGCTGGCAACGGTCGTGTCGTCGGGTAAGCCGCTGCTGTCGCGATGGTGCAAGACAAATTTATGTTGTGCGTCCACCTGTGCCAACCAATCATCCAGATCACGCGGCTCGCTCAGCAACGGCAGGGTATTGCGCTGGCATTGTTCACAGGCGCTGATCAGAATCTGTTGCCAATGCTGCACTTTTTTATCTTGCCGCTCACCGGCCAATTTCACTTCTGTTCGCTCCGTCAATAGCGGCGTTATGCGTGTAACACCTAACTCCGTGGCCTTTTGTAATACCCAGTCCATGCGTTCACCGCGCGATATGCCAATGGCCAGCTCCAGTTGCAAGGGAGATTCGCGGTCAGTTGCCGAAAACTCACCGATGGCAAGGGTCACCTGCTTTTTACCCATGTCGGTAATCTGCGCCTGAAACTCACCGCCCTGCCCATTAAATAACACCAGCTCACGTCCCGGCTGCATACGCAACACTTTACCCAGATAATGCGCAGCGGCATCTTCCAACACCAGGGATTGACCAACGGTTAGCGAGTAAGACGTATAAATTCGGGGAATGCGCATGGAAACAATGGCCCAGTAATCGTTCAGACATCAGCTGCTCATCAGCAGTCAGCAAATTGTAGTAAAGTGGCCAGACAATCAACAGCACTAATCAATTATGGATATTGTTACCCACGCGTTATTAGGCGCAGTCGCCGCTCGATCCCTCAGTCAGCACCAACATCGTCGAGCAGCCACTATCATCGGTGCGATTGCTGCGTTGTTGCCAGATCTGGATGTCTTAATCCGCAGCAGCAGCGACGTGTTGATGACCTTGACCTATCATCGCCACTTCACCCATTCATTATTGTTTGCGCCCTTAGCTGCGCTCGTAGCAAGCCTGTTTCTGTGGCCACTGTTTCGGCGTCACCTGAGCAATACGCGCCTCTATGGCTATGCATTGACAGGTTATATATCCGCTTGCCTGTTGGACGTCTGCACCAGCTACGGCACATACTTGCTATGGCCCCTAGTCGACAAACCCCTCTCGCTGAATATTATTGCGGTGATCGATCCCGTGTTCAGCCTGTTCCTGATACTTGCCTTGAGTCTCGCCGCTTATTTAAAGCAACAGACTTGGTGCTGGTTCGGATTGGCCTGTGCCGCTGCCTATCTATCGATGGGAAGTCTCCAACACCAGCGCGCGTATCAGGCCGCTGAAACACTGGCAGAACAGCGCGGGGTGACGCCGGAACGAATAATTATTAAACCTACATTGGCCAACATACTGTTATGGCGTGCCGTTACTGTAGAAGGTGATGTGGTTTGGGCCGATGCGATTCGCGTCGGTCTGTTTGATAAACCAAAGGCATATATGGGCGCATCAACAACATTAATTGATCCGACCAAGTGGAATAATTTACCGCCGAACTCGCGCGCTTATCAGGACCTTTACCGTTTTTATCGGCTCGCAGATCATATGCTGGTGACACACCCGCGCCACTCGCATGTTGTCGGCGATCTGCGTTATGCCATGCTACCCGACAGTGTTGAGCCTATGTGGGGCATTCGGATTGATCCTGATAATCCTGACGCGCCGACCGAGTTTCTTGTCGATCGCAGGTTTACTCCGGCAATGCGCACGAGGTTAATAACGATGATGAAGGGCGACTGACACTCAGAACGTAATATGATCGGCTGCCAGACACAATAATGCAGCCACCGAAATAGCATCGGTAATCTCACCGCGTTTTACCATCGCGATGGCCTCCTGCAACGGCAGCTTTTTAATTTCGATATCTTCCGAAGCTTCCAGGTTTTGTTTTCCAGGTGACAAGTCACGGGCAACAAATATTTGTGCCTGCTCATCGGTAACAGAATTGGATAAATGCAAACGCATTAAAAAATCCCACTGCTGCGCGCGCAACCCGACTTCTTCTTCCAGCTCCCGCTGAGCGGCAGCCAAGGGCATTTCGTCTGCCGGACAGCCGCCTTCAGGAATTTCCCAGGTGTATTCATTCAAGGTATATCGGCTTTGCCTGACCAACCAGGTATTACCCTCGCTATCAATTGGCACCACGCCGACTGCAGTATTTTTAAAGTGCACTACGCCATAAATGCCTGGCGTATTTCGGGGCGTAATGACTTCTTCGTGCGATACTTTTATCCAAGGATTTTCATAAACCTTTGCAGAGGATTTGACTCGCCACCCGCCAGCTTTCGTGGATGGAATGCTTTCATCTGACATGGTTGATATCTCTCAATAATTGCTCTTCAACATCCACGCACGCGGGTTGTGAGTGAAACCCAGCTTAGGATAATAGTCATTCGCTTTTGGTGCGGCGAGCAAAACAATCATACACTCCGGTGCTATGCGCGCCTGGGTTTCCGCAATTAATTGTTTCCCGATGCCCTGATGTTGGTACTCCACATCAACGGCGAGATCTGCAAGGTAGGTGACGTAGGTAAAATCGGTCAAGGATCGTGCAATGCCAATCAACCGCTGATCGTCCCAGGCAGTAATGATCAGGTTGGCATTCTTCAACATGCCAGCGAAGATGTCCGGACGATCAACAGGACGCCGCTCACCCAGGGTAGATTTTTGATACAGCGCTATGGCTTCTTCCGGCGTGAGGACTGCATCGTCCCGATAGTAAATTGACATGATCATAGAGCCCGTTGGTCAACAGAGCTCTATCATAACGCGTTGGGGGCGGGCAGGAAATGTTCGCACTCAATCGAGCGAGGCACCTTTAGGCGGCAACCAATCCGCCAGTTCATCGGCGTGCTCTTCCTCCACAGCGAGAATATCCTCAAACATACGGCGCGTGGTTGGATCAGCATCACCGATGTATTGAATTAATTCCCGATAGCTTTCGATAGCGATGCGTTCAGCCACCAGGTTTTCACGGATCATATCCTGGAGAGTTTCACCTTCAATATATTCCGCATGACTGCGCGCCTCCAATGTTGCTGGAGAAAAATCCGGCTCACCACCCAGCTGCACAATACGTGCAGCAATCTGATCCGCATGGCCCAGCTCCTGATTGGCGTGAACCATAAACTCTTCAGCAACTGCCTGCGCACGCAAACCGTGAGCGACAAAATGATGCCGGCGGTAGCGCATGACACACACCAGCTCCGTCGCTAACGCCTCATTCAACAAGGTCAACAGGCGTGGGCGATCCAGACTGTACCCGGCGGTCACCGCACCATCTTCCGTATGCGCCCGGGCTTGTTGACGTAAGGTGGCAACATCCGTGAAGGAGAAATTCTCATTCATATTTTTGCTCTCGTGGTGATTGATCGTAAAATAGAATCTAGCGGCTACTGATTGAATTGTTGTTTCACCTGTTTAACGCAGGATTTTTTCTCCTCACCTTTCAGGCGCTCACACTTTTCCAACGCCAATTGGTAGTCGGCTTCACTGATTTCGTCCAATGCGTCCTGATGGGCTTCGCGCACTTTTTGATTGGCTTTCGCCACACTGACGCGTTGTTGATATTCCAGCTGCGCACGTTTAAGGCAAATATCCTGTTCGTTACCTTTATGTGCCTGACACCTGGTTTCCGCGACCTCCAGTTCCGCATCGGCGTATGAGATCAATGCGTTTGTCTTTGCTTCCGGCGTATTTTTTTCCTCTGATTCCGCATCAGCTTCCTGCTTTTTTCTTTCTGCTTTTGCTTCCGCAATGCAAACATCCTGCGCATGCCCTTTTAAGACATCACACAGTTCCCGTGCAGCCACATACTCTTTTTCGGCGCGCTGCATATTGGCTTCATATTCGGGCGACGATGAAAAAGGCACTGCCCCTGCTGCGGCTGACAGGCACAACAAACCAATAGAAAAGGCCGCTGTTTTTATAAGGAAATGATTCATGGCGTCTACCATCCTGGCTGATGAACGAATAGCTTGCGCGCCCGCCCAGGCAGATTCAGTACGTTTGCAAACATTAATGCCAACAAAGCGGGAAGCGTGGTGAAAGGAGTTAGGGCGTGTAGCCTCAATTGCTCAATCAGGTGCGCTAATTAATAGGGGTCGATCAATGAAAGCGGTGCGGTTCCAGTTGCACGGAACCCAGGTGGGAGCCCAGCATTAATACGCGCCCGGCATAGCGATCTTCACCGGTTACCGTAAATTCAAAATAGAACGCGCGCCAGAAACGGAATTGCCCGCGGCTATCGCGCTTGAACCACAACCGGCGTAAATGTACATTCTGGTCCAGCATCTGCACCTGCATCTCTGCACAATGCCGTTGCGCCGCGACGAAGGCCATTTCCTTAATCCTCAATGCATTAAACCAGTAGTAGATAACCAGACCGAAGAGGATGAGCCAGAAGAGTGCCGTGATATCAAACATGAGCGAATAAACACAGAAAGGAACTGAAACAGCTATCGGCTTCAGCACAATAAAGGAGGAGGAGCACCCATGGCAAAGGCGCCAGAGGCAAGGATAAAGGGGATGGTGAAGTGATCGTCATCCCCTTGAAACATAACTGCTCTTAGTTAGAGAGGAGTTACGTTCTCCGCTTGCGGACCTTTTTGACCTTGAGTCACTTCGAAAGTCACTTTTTGACCTTCTTTGAGCGTTCTACGACCGGTGCCGTTGATAGCACGGAAGTGAACAAACACATCTGAACCACCTTCACGCTCAATAAAACCGTAACCTTTGTCGTCGTTAAACCATTTAACAACACCAGAGACCAGATCTGACATACTTTCCTCGTCTTGCATAAAAAAGCCAGCGATGCTGACCAAACATTAAAACCGACTTTATTAAAAGCCAGGGTGAAATAGCTTATTAATAAAGCTATTGCTAAGGTCGTGGTGCGTACCAAGGGGCCGAGCAAACGGAGGTAACCTCACAAAAGCCGTCGTCTTTGGACGAATCTCAATCTGTAGCAGTTCAAAATTAAAGCACTTCGCCTATGTGAGTTCAAGAGATTATGGATGAATTTAGACAATATTCGACGTTTTTTATAATGGAAATCAAACGCTGCATAGGCAACTAACTATGATCGCTTTCGCGCGTGTTATTTGTCGCAGCCTTTTTGCCTAATGTTTCATGAAGGTAGATTGCCAGACCGATGACTAAAAAACCCAACAACATTACCCAGCGCTTTATGCTTTCAAATTCATAGCCCAGCTTTGCCAGTTGGTAACAAGCCAGAGCCCAAGCCGCGCATGCAAAATAAGCCCAACGTTGTTGGCGGTTAACGCCATACAGGATCACGCCGGTAACCGCTGCCCAAAAAACACCATAAAAATTGGCGAAGCTTAAGAAGCCCATCAGTGACGCCAGCAATATTAACTGCAATAAAACATTCAACACTTTTGTTACAACTGTCACCTTCGCCATCACCAGTACCATTAAAACTTTTGTGTGTTACCAATCTACACCATTTGCACAATTTGTTGTCAGCTTGTCGATAAACGCACTGGCAATGTGCACTGCTGTTGCGAACTTGCCTGTGCAAGTTCAAGCATACGCAACGCCAACAAGGCTTGTTGCGGCGGCGTTAACAAGGGTTCGTTGACGCATAAATGTGCATGAATATTTCGATAAAAATCCTGATAGTCGCCCGCCACCGTGGGGTATTTTTGTCTCCCCTCATCGTTGTGTAAAACACCCCATTCGCTTTCGGTTTCTTCCGACCATCCCTCTGTGGTGGGTTTAATACCCGCCAGTAAACGCGGCTCCTGGATATCCTGCTGCTGTTTGAGGTAGGTGCCTTTTTCGCCGTGGATAACGTACGCCGGCGCCGGCTCCCGCGCCAGCAATGAACCGGTGAGGGTTACGTGAAACGTCGGGTAGTCCAGACGCACATTGAAGTAATCATTTACCTGGCTCGCCTGTCGCTGGATACGTAAGTCGGCGGTAAGCGCGTGCGGCAAACCAAATAACAGCAAGGATTCATCCAACAGGTGAATACCAATGTCGTAGAACAACCCCGCCGCCGGGTGGTGTTCTTCTTTCCATTTTTTCGGACCGGGTTGCGGTCGGTAACGCTCCACACTCAGCGCAAAATGTCTTAACTCGCCGACGCCGGATTCCGCCAGCAATTTGCACGCCGTGCGGTAACCGGAAGCAAATCGGCGATTGTGGTACACAGACAACATCAAGCCCTGCTGTTGTGCCAGTTTTACCAGGGCCTCGCCTTCTGCCACTGTAGGCGTAAATGGTTTTTCAACAATGACATGTTTACCGGCCAGCAAAGCGGCTTCTGTCATTGGATAGTGCAGGGGATTTGGCGTATTCACCACGACAATATCAATGGATGGATCACGCAGAATCTCGTCGTAATTGCGGACAATGTGGGCATCGGGAAATTGTGCACTGGAATCCGTGCGTGTGCGCTCCAGAATTTTTACCAGTTCGAAATCCGGATTCGCGTGGATGAACGGCGCATGGAACAGGCGGCCCGACATACCATAGGCAGCCAAGGCTACACGCAATTGTTTAGGCATATATCACATCCGATCAACAGGGAGGGTTTGATGAGGTCGGTTCGGTGTAGCTTGCATCTCATGAAAAAAGACTCGGGTACGTTGAGTCCTTAATCGGAACTGTGTTTGGAACGGTCGCGCCAGCCCTGATATTTGCGATGCACACCGCGCGTCAGTGCCTGGGAATAATCTTCCAGCAAATCCACACCAGTGAGCACAAAGACAACAATAACTGACAGCTTGATGGCCGAGAGATCGTAACCAATCGCAATGCAGACGCCGATGGCAGCCAGGGCCCAAATGGTCGCCGCCGACGTCACGCCGAGCACCACACCATCGCGCGCCAGCATAACGCCAGCACCGAGAAATCCGATACCGGTTATGACCTGCCCGATGATGCGTGAAGGATCAGTAGCATCTGTCTGAACCAGCGTTGCCGCTGAAATAAAAACATAGGTGCCCAGGGTAATCAGTGTCGAGGTACGAATACCCACCGGCTTGCCGCGCAACTGCCGTTCCAGGCCGATAATAAAACCACACAGCACTGCCGTGCCGATAGAGTGCCATTCAAAGGGTGCAATCGAAATAATGTCAGCAAGCGTCATTGCACACCTCGGCAATTAATCCTCATCACTTACACTCCCATAACCTGCTTCACCAGATAATTTTTCAGTAGCGGTAAATCATTGAATTGTTGCAGCCCGATATTGCGTAACAGAGTGACTTCCAGCGAGCGATGGCCAAACAAACGTTTGAAACCTTCCATCGCACTCATCATGCCCAGGTTGCTTGCCAGGCGCTGCCGCTGGTAGCGACGCAGAATGGAATAGTCGGCCAGAGGAATGTTGCGCACCAATGCCCGCTCAATTTCGCCAGCCAGGGCGGCCGCATCCAGCAAGCCGAGATTGACGCCCTGCCCGGCCAGCGGATGAATATTGTGGGCGGCGTCACCCACCAACACGATGCCCGGTTGGCTATATTGCTGTGCATGACGCTGGCGCAAGGGTATGCAAAAGCGCTCGGAACACTGTTCGATTTTTCCCAAACGATGTTCAAACGCCGCACCCAGGCGGGCGCAGAATGTAGCGTTATCCAGATCCATTAATTCTTCTGCCAGCGGCGTATCGGCCGACCAGACGATGGAACAGTAATGTGCATCACCTGCTTCGGACAATGGCAAAAAAGCCAGCGGGCCGGTGTACATAAAACGCTGCCAGGCGGTATAGGCGTGGGTTTCGCTGGTACGAACCGTGGCCACAATGGCCCGTTGCTGGTAATCCCATTCGCGGGTACGGAAGGCGGCCAGCTCACGGACGCGTGATTGCGCACCGTCAGCCGCTATCAATAGCGGCGCTCGCAGGGTATCCCCATTGCTCAGGGTGATCTGGACATCCGGTTGCATCGGCTGCGGGCCGCGCAGATCCACAACGCTGGCCGGCTGTAATACCTCCACCTGTGGCAGCTGCGCCAGGCGCTCACGCAAGGCCCGCACAGCTACTGAATTCTCGACGATATAACCCAGGCATTCCTGCCGCACATCGGCGCTGGAAAAATGAATTGCCGCGGTACCCTCACCATCCCATACATGCATATCGCGGTAGGCACAGACGCGCGCCTGCTGCATCGGTTGCCATACCTGCAATCGCTCAAGCCATTGCCGGGAGGCCGGTGTCAGTGCCACCACCCGCGGGTCAAATTGTTCGCCGCTATAGCTCGGCATATCACCGCCGGCCTCAACCAGCGCAATGCGCAGGGGTTTTGCCGGCGCCAGCACCGCCAGTGCACAGGCCAGACTGGCCCCGACCAAGCCGGAGCCAACCAAAATCAGATCATAGTTTTTCGTCATCGGACTCATGCGGATGTCGCTCCAGAATCAGAGCTGCGCCAGCGCGGACTGCGCCCCGCTGTTCCCATGGTATGTTCAGCAAAATACTGTTTGGCTGCCGGTAACGCCGCCAGACTGATAAAACCCAGGTGACGCAAGGCAATCAACGGCAAACGGTCCGAAGAAAACAAACGCACCAGACGATCGCTGAAGGTAATCGTCACTGCTTGATCACGTTGTTGCCGTTCAAGGTAGAGTTGCAAATCGGCCAGGTCTCCCAGGGTTTTGTGCAACCGCTTTGCTTCTGCGAGTGTTTCGGTCAGAACAACCCCATCGCGCAACGCCAAGTTAAAACCTTGCCCGGCAACCGGGTGTAAAAAATGCGCGGCGTTGCCCACCAGGACCACACCGGAACGGACCTGCTCGCGTGCGGTAACCAGCTGCAACGGAAATGCATGGCGTTGGCTCACACGCACAAACCGCCCCAAGCGATAGCCGAAACGCTGTTGCAATTGCGCAAGAAATGCTGCATCCCCGAGATTCATAGTCTGTTGTGCTTCATCCGGCGGTAATGTCCACACCAGTGCCGACCGCTGCCCTTGCGCTGTTTCACTCAAGGGTAAAAGAGCCAATGGTCCCCGGTCGGTAAACCGTTCGTAAGCGATGCCACGGTGCGGCTCAGAAAATTCCACATTGGCAATCACGGCAGTTTGCCTGTAGTCCACCGTTTCGGTATCAATGCCCAGCGCGCGTCGCAGCGGCGAATCACCACCGTCGGCAATAACAGCCAGCTTACAGCGCAATTCAGTCGGCGCGCCCTTACACTCCATTAGCAGGCGAACACCTTGCTGCTGCGGAATCAGTCGCTGTACGCGGGCGGGCGAGTAACAGTGAATATCGGTTTGCTGTTGGATATGGTCTGCCAGCACATCTCCCAACCAGGCGTTTTCCACGACATAACCCAGGGCTTCGATGCCTTGCTCGCTGGCATCAATCAGGCTACCAGCAAGATGACCGCGGTCCGATACGTGTACCTGACGAATGGCCGTCGCATGCCGTTCAAGCTGTTTCCATATACCCAACTGGCGGAAAATCTCGACGCTGCCATACGACAGCGCCGTAGAGCGAGCGTCAAAATGCGGGGTGTAATCCGATGGGGTGTCCGATGATAAAAAAGGATACGCTTCAATCAAGGCGATCCGCCAGCCGCAACCGCTGGCCGAAAGCAGGCTGGCGAGGCTGCTACCCACCATGCCGCCGCCGATGATGGCGATATCAAATTGCTCAGAAGTTGTCATGGGTAACGGCTGGGTGTTGAGTGCAATAAAAAAGATGGCGGCGCGGTAAGGTTAGCCCGCCATCAGTGCTTCAATGTCATCCACACGCTTCGGCACATCGCAGGTCAGGATTTCACAGCCATCTTTGGTAATAGCGACATCATCCTCAATGCGAATACCGATACCGCGCCATTTTTTGGCGACGCGTTCATTGTCCGGCGCAACATAAATACCCGGCTCTACGGTCAATACCATACCCGGCTCCAGTACGCGCCATTCGCCGCCGACCTTGTAGTCGCCGACGTCGTGCACGTCCATACCCAGCCAGTGGCCGGCGCGGTGCATGTAGAATTCTTTGTAGGCTTCGCTGGCGATCAGGTCCTCGACTTTCCCTTCCAACAACCCGAGTTCGACTAGGCCTTCTGTAATTACCTGGACCGTGGCGTTGTGCGGGTCATTCCAGTGATTACCCGGTTTTACCGTGGCAATGGCTGCTTCCTGGGCGCGCAAGACAATCTCGTACAGGGCTTTTTGTTCAGGGGAGAAGGTGCCGTTTACCGGAAAGGTGCGGGTGATATCCGCTGCGTAACTTTCCAATTCACAACCCGCATCAATCAATACCAGATCACCGCTTTTCAACGGCGCGCTGTTCTCAATGTAATGCAGGATACAGCCATTTTTACCGCCGCCCACGATACTGTTGTAAGCGGGCGCGCGGGCGCCACTCATACCAAATTCGTGGAGTATTTCTGCCTCCAGTTGATATTCCATCAACCCCGGTTTGCAGAGTTTCATAGCGCGTACATGGGCGCGGGCAGAAATTTCACCGGCTTCGCGCATCACACGCAATTCGGCAGCACTTTTAAACAAGCGCATGTCGTGCAGAAAATGACTCAGGTCTAAAAATTCACCCGGTGGTGTAGCGCCGGAACGGACCTTGGCGCGAATGGTGTTCACCCAGTCCATGACCTGCTTATCAAACTCACTGTCTTTGCCCATCGCGTAATACACGCGCTCGCGGCCTTCGATCAAGCCAGGCAGGATGTCATCAATGTCATCGATAGGAAATGCATCGTCCGCTTCGTATTCACTACAGGCGCCTTCCGGGCCCGCGCGATAACCATCCCAGATTTCCCGCTCACGGTCGCGCTCACGAACAAACAGTACATACTCCCCGTGCGGGCGGCCGGGTATCAACACCAGCACGGCCTGGGGCTCGGGGAAGCCCGACAGGTAGAACAGGTCACTGTCTTGCCGGTAGGGGTAATCGGTATCGCGACTGCGCGGTTTTTCCGGTGCAGCCGCCACGATGGCAATACTGTTAGGCTCCATCAAGGCCATCAGCGCTTTACGACGGCGGGCAAATTCCTGCTTGGTGATTCTCATAGCGACGACAATCTCACACGGGTCAATGAAGGGTGGGCGGCTGTGGTTCGGCAGTCTCCAGTGCCGCCGGTGCAAATTCCATATAGAGTGATGAGGCAGCCATGCGGATATATTCGGTCAGCTCCATATAATCTGTTTCACTGTCTTCATCTTCTTCCACGTCGATATCAATCTGGGCAATCGAGGCCAGGTCGCGCAAGGTTTCCTCAGACTCCTCTGACATCTCCCGCTGACCCACGGCGGCCACGCTGCCGAAGCCGGATAAAAAGCCATAACACCATTGACCCAGCGCCGTCAGGCGTTGCGCAATATCGCTCTCATCATCCGGCAGGATCAATACCAGTTCAAAAGCTTCGCCGCGCAATTGGGTTAACGCGTCCTTATACAACTGGCTCAAGGCAGCCCGCACGGATTCATACGGGGCCTGGGTAAAATCGAGGAATTCAACGGCATCGAGCAACCAGCGGGTTTCGCTCAGGGCTTCACCGCCACACAACTTGCCACACAGCAAACCATGTAACTCAGCGGGGCTATTGAGCGCTCCCAAGGGCAGCAGCAGGTTACACAAATCTTCAAAACGCGAGGAGGATAAATCAGTCATGACACACTCTCTTGAACAATGGCCAAATGCTATCACGATTCCTCCGCTGACCGGGCGAGACATTCTTGTGTGTGCCGTTCAACAGACATTGGATGAAATGAAAAACTATCTTGTTATTCATGCGTTAACGCTGTTTCCTCGAAACTACTTGAATAATTGTGAATAACCGACCCGCAATCATTGACCACCTGCGGAGGGCGCAATATAGTAGCCGCTGCATCATTATTGGCCACTTATCATGTCTGACGATCTTCTACTCTCGCTGGAAACCAAGCTGGATCGCCTGATTCTGCTGTGCAATCGCCTGCAACAGGAAAATGCACAGTTGAAAGCGCGTGAGGGCGAATGGCAACGTGAACGCGAGCGCCTGATCGAAAAGAATGAATTGGCTCGCAGTCGGGTGGAAGCCATGATTGCCCATTTAAAAAGTCTGGATACGGAATAAGCGGCACGCCATCAGCGGAGAATGACCCAGTGAGCAACGAAACCGTTTTTGTGAAGATCCTCGACAAGGAATACCAGGTTGCCTGCCCGCGCGAAGAGCGTCAGGCATTACAGCAATCGGCACAGATGCTGGATGAGCGCATGAAAGCCATCAAGAATACCGGCGCCGTCATCGGACTTGAGCGTATCGCTGTCATGGCTGCGCTTAATTTGAGCCATGAACTGTTGCAAGCGCGCACAGCGGGCGGTTCAACCACTACCGACAAGGCAGATTTGCAACGGCTGAGCGAAAAAATCGAACGCGCGCTCAACAGTCTTAACTAGTCTTTCGCTCGCCTCCTAAAAAGTTCCATTACATTTCCTTACCAGAACCCATCAACCCATTCACAAATGTATTTGCGATTGCCTATTGGTGCCGGGTTATAATTGCCCCTGCCCTGGGATGTTTGCCAACCGACAAAGTCCTTGAGCCGATAAATGTGTAACCGGCAGTACCTCGTTGTGTTCGGTGTGCATGTCCGCCTGACGGAAAGCCTAAAGAACCACAGGTATCGCCACCTTGAGCCGTTGGGTTCAAGGCCCGCTTGGTAGCGGCATTTCCGGGGCATCTCTTCCAGCATCTGCGTTACATCTGTTCGACAAGGCCGCCGATGATCCACTCTGCTCCGTCCCGCTCCGAATTACGCCAACAACTCCGCGCACGTCGCCAGGCGTTGTCACCGACCCAACAGCACCAGGCGTCCCTGGGATTGCTTCGCCAATTGATGAAACAGCCGTTGTTTATGCGCAGCTACCATGTTGCGCTGTATGTCGCGGCCGACGGCGAGATAGATCCGGCACCGGTGGCGCAGCAATTATGGAAGATGAACAAGACGTGTTACCTGCCGGTACTGCGACCGGACAAGACACAACAGATGTGGTTTGTACGCTATGACCCGGACACGCCCCTCAACCCGAATCGTTACGGAATTGCAGAGCCCGATCCGTTTAACAACCATCGCCTGCCGGCCAATTTATTGGATATGGTCCTGTTGCCTTTGGTGGGTTTTGATCGCAGCGGTGCGCGTCTGGGAATGGGGGCAGGGTTTTATGACTACACCTTTGCCTTCAAGCAACAAAAAAGCAAAGGCAAGCCGTACCTGATCGGCCTGGCGCACACCTGCCAGGAAGTCGAACAACTGGAAACCGCGAACTGGGACGTGCCGCTTCACGGGATTGCCACCGATAGAGAGATGATTCTCTGCGGCAAAGCCTGAGCGTACCGACCCGTTTATTGGTCAGCCAGGATATGCACGGGAAGGATTTAGCGGCAACTTACTCTTCGATCTGCGCCGTAATGGCGGCAGGCGCATCGGAATCCTTGAACAGGTCGGACGATGCTATAGCACTGGCAAACACGCCCACGCAAAAAATAAGAACCACACCACTAACAATATCGATTTTCATAGTTTGAGTTATCAATAAAAAAGTTTTCTTTTCACTGCAAGACTTATACCCGACTGCCACTCGGAAAATCCTGCGAGACAGGTTTTACAGCGGACTCAGATCAGCTCCATGCTGCGTATCCATACTCACGCAAAAAAATGGCTTTTTTGTTGCGTCCTCGTACCAAGCGTTTCCCCTTCGTGCTCCTGCCTATCGCTCGCATCGCCACCCGAGCAAAAAAGCGAGAGTGGATATAAAGCATAGACACTGCATTAGCCTAACAACAGTTTTTAGTCAAAAAAATTCCAACTATTTTTTAATTTGTGCATCGTTCCACAGATGAAAAGCACTTATAAACAAAAAAGCCAGACATTTCTGTCTGGCTTTCGCGAAAATAATACCTAACGGTTATTAGAGGCCGGTACTCCGGCTGACCATTTCACCGCTACGTGAGCGCAGCAGCACCATATCCGCCGTTAGCGGAACCGGCTTTTCATAGGCTTTCCAGGTTTCACCCGCATCGACACTGTACTCAATCGCCAGGCCGGGGAAAGCAGTATTGGCCCGCAAAGTCCCGTTTTGTACAACCGCGCCCGGCGGTGGCAGATGCAGTTTCACGCCCGCAGCGATCATCCTGGGCAACTCTTTTATCGCCAGGGCTTGGGCAAATTTGGCCCATTCCTGTTGGCGCTGCACCATATCAGGCTTGTCACCCTCCCACTCCGCCTTGTGCCAGGCTCGCTCGGCGAGCGCAATGAGGCGCGGATAGATCATGGTTTCCACCTGCTCGGCGGTGCGGATGGTTTCGGTCCAGACCTGGCCCTGGATACCGAGAATGTTCTCCGGTTTTTCCAGGCGCGGCAGTTCGCGCCCTACCAAAGCCTCCAGGTTTTCAATGGTTGCGCCGGCGCGGGTTTTGTCGGCATTCGCGTAGAGGTTATCGGGCATATAGCCGAATACTTTGGCGGTGTCCGTGTAACGCGCCGCCCAATAATAGCCGCGCTCTTCCGGGTGCGCTTCGTACGGATGGTCAAAATACAAATGCGTGGCGTGGGAGAGAATCACTTCGTAACCGGCATTTGCCAGACGGTAAGCGCGATCCGCCACACCCCATTCCCAGATGTTGTCCCAGGCATTGGCCATCACTCGCTTGTTATTGAACTGCGCGCGATTGAACGTGTTGTTCGGGTCGTACATCAAACCATCTTCCCAACCTGCCAGGGCCAGACCGCGCTGATTGCTCAGGGCGGCCACGCGACTCACGAAGTAGGGCTTCAGATCCGCCACACCGGCTACACCGCTCTCACTGGCAAACAGGGCCTCGCAGGCCGGTGAGGCCGTCCAGGAACCCGCGCCCACTTCGTCGCCCCCCATATGGAAGGTTTCCAGTTTTAGCCCGGCTTTGCGGTACATCTGCTGCAACTCGTACATCACCTTATCCACGAACGCATAGGTCGAGGGCAGGCACACGTTAATAGAGTTGTCGGTGTAGTTCTGGACGGTGATGTATTTGGAGGTGTCTTGGGGATCAGACAACAGGTACTGCTCGGCTTGCGCTTTTTTGCCCGCAGCGAGTAATTTTTTGTAACGCGCATCCATCGCTTTTACCGCTGCGCGAGCGTGACCGGGCATATCAATTTCGGGGATCACCTCAATATGACGCGCGGCGGCATACTTCAGGATCTCAATAAAATCTTCAGTGCTGTAGTAGCCATTGCCCGAACCGGTTTTGGATGGCCCAGTACCCAGCTGCGTCAACAGACAGGTCTGCTCACTCAGGTCAAAACAGCGGAAGGCGCCGATGTCGGTCAGCTCCGGCAGACCGGGAATCTCAATGCGCCAGCCTTCATCTTCAGTCAGATGCAGGTGCAACTTATTCAGTTTGTAGCGCGCCATTTGCTCAATCAGGCGCAGCGTCACATCTTTACCGTGGAAGTTTCGTCCCATGTCGTAGTGCATCCCACGCCAGCCGGCGCGCGGACTGTCGCTGACTGTGAGCACTGGCAGCGAGTAGCTTTTGGCGGGTTCAGCGGGCAACAGGCTGAGCAAACTCTGGAGCCCGTAGAAGGCACCGGCGTTATCGCTGCCGTTGATGAGGATCTTGTCAGCCGTGATGCTGAGGTGGTAACTCTCGGCTCTTTGCGGGACGCCGTTTTTCTTCGCATCACCGGCATTCACCTGCAACTCAATCACCTTGCCAGACGCCGCCACATGCTGCGCCTGGGCATCCAGCTCCACCCCCAGGGCGTCTTTCAAGCGGGCTTGCAGATACTTTGCCTCACCCGTCAGACGACCGGCGTAGCGAATCTGCCAGCCGGCATTCAGGCTTACATTGCCGCGCTGTATTTTTACGTCCTGCGGCTTGGGGATAATACGTAGAGCGGCTTCGCTGCTATCCAGTGGAATTCCATTGACCGCCTGATTCGCTTCATAGCGCGAGGGTGCCGTGGCAATCGGGAACAGGTCAGGTTCGTTATGGCGTAACAACTGTTCCGGCCGCTCGAAGGCTTCAACAAATTGCCTGGTGTCTTCGGTATCCGTATTGGCGAAGACCTCCGCCTGCAAACCGGGGCGATGGATAAAGGCGCGGGGCATAAAGTCGGTGTAGCTCACCATGGATGAGGACGGAGAATAAGGAATCTCCAGGCTCGCCTTAACGGCCAGGCCGGCGAACTCGGCGGTGGGGCTTAGCTGATGCAAATCACCTTGCACATGGACCAGCATCAAACCCGCCACGGTGGTATCGGCAACCTTACGCACGGAATGGAAATAAATTCGCCAGTCGTTTTTGCCTTTGGGGAGAGCGACGCTCGATTGGTTACTCAGCGTTATTTTTGCTTTAACACCGTCTTTACCGAAGTTACTCACCACACCGAAACGAAATTCAGTCCCCTCAGCAAAGTCTGCCAGTTGCTGCTGACTCAGGCTTTGTGCCAGCCCGGCATTGCTCAATAAACCCGCCAGTAAAAAAACCACCCATCTCATTGTTATGCTCCCGTCGTGTGTTGAGTAACCCTGATGCCGAGCCACTCGGGAATCGAATTGTGTTTCGCCTGATTCAACAGGCACCTGTCACTATCTTAATAACCACCCTATGGCTTAAGAATAGACAACGTTGTCCAGATTACACGAGTTTTTGTCTGGGCCAATAGCTTTCTGCGCAGAAAAGCGACAAATGGCGGGCGAAGTTTCGGTGGGACGAGCGGAAAACCCGCGAAAAATCAGCGGTCAGGCGCTTTAGCGGGAAAATAGCGGATGGGGTAAAGAAAGGTAAATCAAGCGACAAGGGCCTCCGCGCCACCAAGGACGCGGAGACAGGGGAGTTTAGCCGAGGAAAAATTTGTAGGCTTCGTTGCCGGTTTCATCCCAAAAGGGATACCCCAGTTCGCTGAGGAATTTCTTCACCTGGCTACGTTCGGCCTTGGGTACCTGCATGCCAACAAAGACCCGGCCCGATGCAGCACCGTGATTGCGGTAATGGAACATGGAGATATTCCAATGACCCGCCACCCGGTTAAGGAAGGTGTAAAGCGCGCCGGGACGCTCAGGAAACTCAAACCGGTACACCACTTCATCGCCTACATTCGGTGCATGGCCGCCCACCATATGGCGGATATGCAATTTGGCCAGCTCGTTGTCAGTCATATCCACCACGGCGTAACCCTGCTGCTTGAGCTCTGCGACCAGTTCCTGGCGATCCTGCCCACCGCTGCTGACCTGGATACCCACAAAGATCTTGGCTTCGCGGTTATCGGCGTAGCGGTAGTTGAACTCGGTGATGTTGCGCTTGCCCAGCGCCTTGCAAAACTCCTTATAAGCGCCGGGACGCTCCGGGATGGTTACCGCCAGGATGGCCTCGCGCTGCTCACCGATCTCGGTGCGCTCGGAGATGTAGCGCAGACGATCAAAGTTCATGTTGGCACCACAGGCAATGGCCACAAAGGTCTGGCCACTGAGTTTGTGTTCCGCCACATATTTCTTGATCCCGGCTACGCTGACCGCACCCGCCGGCTCGGCAATGGAGCGGGTGTCTTCAAAGATGTCTTTGATACCGGCACAGATTTCATCGTCGCTCACGGTGATTACATCATCTACCGTCTTGCGCAGGACGCGGAAGGTTTCTTCACCGATCTGCGCCACCGCAATGCCGTCGGCAAAGATGCCGACGTGGGGCAGGACCACGCGTTTTTTCTTTTCCAACGCTGCCTTCAGACACGCCGATTGATCCGACTCCACCGCGATAATCTTGACGTCCGGACGCACAAATTTCACGTAAGACGCAATCCCCGCACAAAGGCCGCCGCCGCCCACCGCCACAAAGATCGCATCGATCTTGCCGTGGTATTGGCGCAGGATTTCCAGCCCGATGGTGCCCTGCCCGGCAATCACATCCGGGTCATCAAATGGATGAACGTAGGTCAGCCCTTTTTCTTCCACCAGTTTTTTGGCATGGGCCGAGGCTTCGTCATAACTGTCGCCGTGTAACACGACCTTGGCGCCGCGCGCTTTGACGGCATCCACCTTGATCTGCGGCGTGGTACGCGGCATCACGATGGTGGCTTTAATGCCCAGGTGTTGCGAACCCAGCGCCACGCCCTGGGCGTGGTTACCGGCCGATGCGCAAATCACGCCGCGCTCGCGCTCTTCGGGCGACAGTTGCAATAGCTTGTTATAGGCGCCGCGCAATTTGAACGAAAACACCGGCTGCAAATCTTCACGTTTAAGCAGGACTTTATTGCCGGTGCGCTGGGACAAGAGGCGCGTTTCGTCCAGCGGCGTCTCGACCGCCAGATCATAGATGCGGGCATTCAGGATACGTTTGATGTAGGAATCGGGCATAGTGAAAACTTAGTGTCGAAGGTGAGGAAAAGCTGCTCCGCATAGTAAACAATTTAGGCGCAGCCCGCATTAGGCGCGATGAAAATCCGTATAATGCGTCCCCACTCGATTCACCACGGCGACGGGATTTTTTTATGACACAAGACGAACTCAAACAAGCCGTCGCGCGCGCGGCGGTCGACTACATAGCACCCAAACTCCATGCCGATGACATTGTCGGCGTCGGTACGGGGTCTACCGCCAACTACTTTATTGATTACCTGGCCGACATCAAGGACTCCTTCGCCGGCGCCGTCGCCAGTTCTGATGCCTCCGCCGAGCGGTTGAAAAAACATGGTATTGAGGTGTTCGACCTGAACAGCGTTCATCAATTGGTGGTGTACGTCGATGGTGCGGATGAAAGCAACGCGCAACTGGAATTGATCAAAGGCGGTGGCGCGGCCCTGACGCGCGAGAAAATAGTGGTGGCCACCGCCAAGGAATTTGTGTGTATCGCCGATGAAAGCAAATGGGTGGACATACTCGGCGCCTTTCCCTTGCCGGTAGAAGTCATCCCCATGGCCCGCTCCTACGTAGCACGCGAACTGGTCAAGCTGGGCGGCGATCCTGTGTATCGCGAGGGCGTAGTCACCGACAACGGCAACGTGATCCTCGACGTACACCATTTACAGATTCTTAACCCCAAAGAACTGGAAACTGCTATCAACCAGATTACCGGCGTGGTCACTAACGGCCTCTTCGCCCGCCGCCCGGCGGACGTGTTGCTGCTCGGCACCCAGTCCGGGGTTATAACATTGCGCGCGAAATACTAGACCTGGAAGTTGGCTATCTGCACCGACAACTGGCGCGCCGCGTTATCAAGATTAGTTGCTATGTAGGTTGAATGCTGCGCGCTTTTGTTGGTGCTCTGCACCAGTCCTACCACCCGAATCACATTCTTGTTGATTTCTTCTGCGGCGCAACTTTGCTCTTCCGCCGCGGTGGCAATCTGGGTGTTCATATCGTGAATACGACCCACTGCTGCCGTGATATCGGTGATGGACTGCCCCGCCCGCGAGGCAAATATAGTGGTGGTGCGCGTTTTCTCCTGACTTTGTTTCATCGCCTGCATAGCCTGCGCCGCGCCATTTTGCACAGCCTGGATAATTTGTTGTATCTCTGCTGTAGACTCCTGCGTGCGTTTGGCCAGGCATTGCAGGTGAGCCATGATACTGTTCATCGGTTGTAAAAAACTGACACGCAGGGTGTACCAGATAATGGCCATCACCAGCAAAGCGACCAGAATCACCACCAGTGTGGACCAAAAGGAAATCTGTTCACTGCGTGCACTGGTTGCAGCAACATGTTGCTGCACCTGCGCAGCAATTTCCTGTGCGGCCTTGTACTCCGGCAGTTTAGAAAAATACGGTGAACACCGATATAAGCAGCACAGGTGTCGGCACCCGGCCTGACAACTTCAATAAAATCTTCATAAAAATTTAACAAGATTAACAATAGGCCGTTGCGCCGGGTGGTGCCAGCAAAGAGGTTAAAAAATCGCGCTGGCGCGAAATTGTTTTTGTCATATTTCTGTCACATTCAGCACCTAGAGTTCAGCTTCACCATCTTTCGGTAACGCTTCATGAAAATATCCACGCGCTTGATGCTCGGCGCTATTGCCCTGACAGCGGTCGCGGTGATCTCTGCGGCGGGCACTACCGCATGGCTCGCATTGCAAGACAGCTCTGCCGCCGTTGAAGACTCTATCGAGCAACAGTTCCAGGCTGTTGCAATCAGTCGGGAAAATCAGATCCACGCCCAAATGCAAAGCTACAGCGATCTCTTGCTGTCGCTTTCCCATGGCCGTTTGCTACAGGAAGCGGTGTACGGATTTGTACGGCCGTTTGTGTCTTATCGCTATGAAGTGGAACCCATCACCACCGAAGAATTACGCACGCAAATGCACAACTGGTATGCCACAACATACCAACCGGTATACCGCACACAGACGCATGGTTTAACAGCGCCCTTTCAGCAATGGCTGGACCAATTGAGTCATGAAGCCTTGTTGATCCAGCGTTATTACCTGCACGACAATCCGCATGGCGTGACCGAACTGGCCGCGATGGAGGATCGCGACGATGCCACTATCTATGGTCAACAGCACCGGCGTTATCACAGCAGCTTGCGCGATCTGGTAGAACGGTTCGGTTTTTCTGATCTGTTGTTGATCGACAGCCAAAGCCTGGGCGTTATCTATTCAGTGAATAAAGGACCGATTCTCGGCAGTTCGCTAGATAAAGGGCCGTTCAAGGAGTCGGCACTGGCCGATATTAGCCGGCAATTGCGCAAGGCAAAAAAATCAGACGTTGTTCTTTCGCCCTTCACTCACAGCCGTTTCCGTTTTGAGCAATTGGTGATGTATGTCGGGGTGCCGGTTTACCACGATATGCAAAGCCCGAACAAAGCGATCGGATTTATTGTGGCGGAGATTCCGGTGCAGCGCTTTAGTGACATTATGACCGCACAACGCCATTGGCAATCGCTGGGTTTGGGGAATACGGGCGAGGCTTATCTGGTTGATCAAAGTGGAACCTTAATAACGGAACTGCGCGAAGCCTACGCCGCACCACACACACTGCTGGCACAACTTCGCCAACAGGTATCAGCCGATAACTACGCCGCGATGCAACGTACACAGCAAACCAGTGGCTGGTTAAATATTCGTTCGGAGCCGGTCCGGCGAGCATTGCAAGGTGAAACCGGCATCGCCCTTGAACGTGATTACCTGGGCCGGGAGATGTTCACATCCTGGCGCCCCATGCGCATCGGGCAACAGCAATTTGCGCTGATCACTCAACAAGATCCCCACGAAGCGTTTCATGCATTGGAACAAATGCAGGTCAATATCTGGAGCAGTGTTGCGCTGGCTGTGGTGTTATTGACCGGCATCGCCGCGTGTGCCGCCTTTATGTCTTCCCGTTACTTTGGTGCGCCGCTAACGCGATTGACCCAACAGATTCAACAGGCCGCAAACGACAAAGATCTCAGCACAACATTTATCAGCGAGCGTACCGATGAACTGGGTGATATCAGCCGCGCGCTCAACTCACTCTTCGCCGTGTTGCGAACCACATTGGAAGATGTTGCCCACGCGACGCAACATTCTTTCACTGCTGCCAATGAAAATGCTGCAACCAGCGAACAATGTCGACAGGAAACCGAACGGCAACGACGCGAAGCGCACGCACTCGACAGTGCCGCAACACAAGTAGTGAATGCATTGGGGCAGATGACCCGATCATTAACGCAAATGACGCAGGAAGTTGAAGCTGCAACACGCACCGCCGATGACGGCAAACAGCGGGTCAATGCCGTGGCTTTGCACATGCGCAACCTGTCCGAGCAGGTGGCGCACTCGGGTGACAGCATGGCGGAGTTACGCAATGCTGCCGACAATATTGTTACCGTGTTAGTCACCATCCAACGGGTAGCAGAACAAACCAATCTACTCGCATTGAACGCTGCCATTGAAGCCGCCCGGGCCGGTGAACACGGGCGCGGGTTTGCCGTGGTGGCCGAAGAGGTGCGCCGCTTGTCCTTCGATACACAAGCTGCCACCGGCGAAATCCAGGAATTAATCAATCACCTGCGCAGCACCGTCGACCAAACCGCCAGTGGACTCGCCGCTGAACAGGAAAGTGCCACACGTTGCGTGACTGAATCGGAAACTGCTGAACAGGCTTTGCTGGAAATTCATCGCGCGGTGAAACAAGCCAGCGATGTTATCCGTTCGATTACCCATCATGCAGAACTCGAAAGTGCTCGTGCAGAAGAGATGCGTCAGCGCCTGGCAATTATGGTGCAGGCGGTAAATGAAACAGATCAATCGATAATTCGCGTTGCCAATACCGCGCAGCAGCAACATCAGGTGGCACACCGGATGATTCAGGCCACGCGTCTGTTAAAGATTGCCTAGAGAACCGCTGAAAAATGACCTGTGAAGGTTATGCTTGCGGCTGATGTACATCGCGCGCCGGTTGCGCATCAATTTTTTCGTCGGCCCAAGCCTCTTCACTCGCGCTTGATTCAGGCCCATCCTGTTTTACCCGTTGCGCGGGTGAATACACCAGCGTAATCAACATTGGGAAATGATCCGAACCGAAGGATGGCAAGCGCCGGATATCCTTGAGCGTAAAGTGATCGCTGTGAAACAAGTGATCCAGGGGCCAGCGAACAAACCAGTAATCCGCATGAAAACTGTTGAACATACCGCGCCCGACGCGCGGATCGAGCAAGCCGCTGATCTTGCGAAACAAACGGGTCGTTGCCGACCAGGCCACATCATTTAAATCCCCGGCTACGATAACCGGCAGCTCTGCATCCACCACACTCTTTGCCACCACCAATAATTCCGCATCGCGCTCGGCAGACTCATCATTTTCGCTGGGACTGGGTGGCGCCGGGTGCAGAAAATGCACGCGCACCTTTTGTTCGGACGGTAAAACCGCCAATGCATGCATGGAAGGGATGTTAGCTTCGACGAGAAATTGTATGGCAGTGTCTTCCAGCGGCAAGCGTGAATACACATGCATACCGTAGAGATTTTCCAACGGACACTTTATGGCGTAAGGATAATCATTGCCCAGTACATCCAGTTGCTGTTGCCACCAGGCATTCGTCTCCAATGTCACTAAAATATCCGGCCGCCAGCGATACACCTCACGTAACAAACCAGCGGTGTTTTTATTGGTCGTCAACACATTGGCCGTCATGATGCTAATGGTGTTATTCGCATCGTCTGCCGGAGCCGGCTTCACCTCAAGAGGAAAGAAAGGCGTATATGCGGCAATCCACCACAACTGATAAACCAGGCACAAGGCCGTCAGCCCTACCAACACAATACTGGCGATCTCTGCAAAATCCAGTAAAACCACCTGCAACAACAAAACTGCCGCCGCAACAACCGCAATCTGCAAACGCGGAAAATCCCAACCGCGCACCCACCAGGCTTCATACCGCCACAAGGTGATAAAGGTCGCCAACAACAGCAGGCCATTGAGTAAGGCAAAGATGAATAACATGATGTAGTCCCGATAGCGTAATCAATCCATTGTGCCGCTACAGCGAGCCCCATAAACCCGAGGCGTCAGCAAAGTTATTCAAACGTTAGCAATTTGGCAGCTAAATAACCGTGCGTTGGCGGACCAAACGAACCGGACTTACAACTTGGTAATTCTCAGCCAATTAATATTCCAACCACTTTGCGGCGCATACAAACCAACACTATGCGTACCTGCCGGCAACTGCACATCGCGCGACACCGTCGTCCAGCTCTGCCAACTACCGGTCGACGGAATCGTCACCGTCCCAAGCTGCGTAGCACCACCATTCAAATCCAGCGACAACTGCGCACCATTGGGGCTCGCCACACGAAACTCGACCCGATAACTTCCCGCCGTGGGAAAATTAATATTGCCGTAGCTCAGCCAGTCACCGGCATCAATCCAACCCACATTCAAACCACCGCCGACATCCTGGGTCGCTTCCGTCTGCACGCCTGACATAAAGCTGTAAGACTCCGCCTGGATTAATTGCGAAAACGCGGGCGAAGAACTGCTGGACGACGAACTGCTCGCCGGTGTTGAACTACTGCTGGATGTTGCGCCACCAACAACCCCATAGGGCGGAGCCAGGGTCGCGCAGGTTTCAATACCCACACAATCAATGCCATTTTGATTGCCCCAACCACTGCTGATATGGGTACAAAGCGCGTAGTAAGTGCCCCACCAATTGCACTGCTGCGCCGCAACCGATGAACTGGAACTGGAAGACGATGACGTACCGCCGTTGCCATCAAGGCTTTGCACATAGGTAGTACCGGCAGCACGCAGATTGGCCACGGCCTGATTGACGAGCGCCGGAGACACAATGTTGTCCTTCTCAAAATACACCCAGTCGATATCTTCGTAATATTCGCGGTAGGTTGAGGTATTCAGGTAACCGCGCCGGTTACACGCCGGATCAAAACAGTCGTTGCTGAACCAGATCTGGAACATCAGGTACATCGGATGATCCGGCGCAACCGCACCGCTGAAACCTTCCTGAAAAACGCCGTCGATATAAAACGACACATAGCCATCCATGACCTGTGCCACCAGGGTGCGCCAACCCGCCAGGCTGCCGGTGCGCACGGTATGGCCGCGACTGGTGGGATCACTGAAGTCGACGATGCGATAGGTCGTCATCCACATAGCCGGTGTACCCGAGCCGGTCCACCAGCCGCCATTGGCCAGGTATTCAAAATCGATTTCGCTGTAAGGCTCTGCGCCTTCAATGTAATCCGTCAGGCCAAAAAAGGTTTCGATCACCGTGTCGCCATCCGGGCCGGTGGACGGCGTATCAGTGAAAAACATGCGCGCCGCCCAGGTACCGTTTTTATAAACCTGCTCAACCCGTGCGACCTCGGTTTGCGATGAGGTCCCCACCGTGGACCGATTGGTTGCGGTGTTGATGTTGGTACCGTTGACGTTAGTACTCGCCTTGAGCCGCATCAGTTTATTCCCCGAGGACGCCGGGTCATTTACAAACGATACATTGGCCGTGCTCCAGGTACCGTTAGCCAGACCCGGGCCACCAGCCCAGGTACGGATGCGCCAACCGTTGTTGGTAAATTGCGCGGTGTTGCTGTAACTGAAATCATCGAACAGGATCTGTTGCGCATGAACCAGCGGCGCCAGCAGCGCCAAAAGCAACGCGCCGACAAGGTGCCGGGCAAGCCTGGTCGATAGGTGTTGTTTGACCGAATACATGAATTGCTCCTTACAGTCTTTTTGGTATAGGGAGAAAAAATTGCCTTCGTGAATACACAGGCACTTCACGCTAACACCCGTCCCATACCCCAACAATACGGCAGCCAAAACTCGTACCCGCGCTGCCGAAAGTCGAACTCGCAAGGCTCACCAGTTCACAATAGGTTGCGAATACTTCCGCCATCCGGCTGTGGCGCAACGCTGACGGAGAACGGATTTCACCGCACCGTTCGTCGCACTTATCTGCACTTCCCGCCACCGCTTTGGCGTTCTGTCCACCGCCGCTCGTGCCCTTGATTCGGAGTTGATAGCCTGTTTCTACACCCACATCGGGTTTCACTACCATTTAAAGGAGAGTCACATGAAACACGTTCATTTTCAGGGAGTCACCAACGGCCTTAAGGGGGCCGAACAGGCGGTAAAAGATTTTGCCAGCGAATTTCGTCAATGGCTGCGCCAGGCTAACTGGCTGGAGATATTCTTGCTGTGTATCCCGGCGGCCCTGGCAATTACGCTCTTGCCCCTGGTGGTATTCCTGTTTGCCCTCTGCCTGCTTGCCCGCTGGTTGATGAGCCCGGCTAATCCGCCGGAAAATACCGGGCTGGTCGTAGACAATAACGCCGCTGACACCGATGATAAGCCACAGCCGGTCAATCAGTAATCCCACCATCATCCTGTGTCATGGCCGTAAGGAAATGGAGTATCAACCGATGAACCACAAACCGACCACACCGGATCACAATCCGGAAACCAATTTCAGCAAACTCTGGTGGCAATTCTTTGACTGGGTTGCAGTGGTGCCCTGGCCCAAGATGGTGGTGCTCTGTTTCCTTGCATTTATCGTGGCCGGTATCTTGCATTTGCCGTCGATTTTTTATCTGGCCATCCTTGCCACCGTTGTGATGAAAATTCTCGCGGGTGGTAAGCGGCGCGCCGACATCGCCGCCAGCGCCGCCTCCGAACGCGCCGATGTGGAAGCGCTGGAAAGGCGATTACTGGAGGCCCAGGTAGCCGTACTGCAAGCCCAGGTAGAGCCGCACTTTTTATTCAATACCCTGGCGTTGATCGGCCAATACATTGAAACCGATCCACCGGAAGCAGCGCGCATCCATAAGCATCTGATCGATTATTTACGGGCGGCTGTCCCGCAGATGCGCGCTGGTGGTGGCACCACGTTGGCGGAGCAAATTAATTTATCCCGCGCGTACCTCAATATCATGCAGGCGCGCATGAAAGAGCGACTGCGCGTAGCCATTGAGGTGCCGGACGTGTTAAATGAAGCGCGCTTCCCGCCGATGATGTTACAAAGTGTGGTGGAGAACGCCATCAAGCACGGCCTCGAACCCAAACTGGCCGGTGGTGAAATTAAAATCCGCGCGCGCCTTGCAGAAGGAGATTTAGTGGTGGAAGTCATCGACAACGGCGCCGGTTTTAATCCGCGCGCTAAAGACGGTGTGGGCTTGGCCAATATCCGCGAGCGCTTGAAAATATTGTACGGCGGCAAAGCGCAACTGGTGATTGAAGTTCCACCACAAGGCGGCACTGCCGTGGCGATCCATGTGCCCTATCATCTCAATGAAAAATAATACGCGCAGGAGTTCGGCCCCACATGCCCACCGCCATCATCGTTGACGACGAAGCGCCCATGCGCGCCCAACTGCACCGCCACTTGAAAAACGTGTGGCCGCAGCTGGCAATTGTGGCGGAAGCCAGCAGCGGCGTTGAAGCGATTGAACTGGTAACACGCCACAAGCCGGATATTATTTTTCTCGACATCCGTATGCCCGGCTTGAGCGGTATCGAAACCGCGAAGGTGTTATACAACCAGTGTCATATCGTCTTTGTTACCGCTTACGATCAATACGCCGTGCAGGCGTTCGACCAGGGCGCGATTGATTATCTGCTTAAACCGGTAGACGACGAGCGCTTGCGTCTCACTTGCGAGCGCTTAAACGCGCGCTTGCAGAGCCAACCGGAAAATATCGAAGCCCTGTTAAAAAACCTGCTGCAGTTTGAAGAAGGCCAAACGCCGAATTACCTGCGCTGGATTCAGGCCAGCGTGGGTAATAGCTTGCGCATGATCAGCACCCAGGAAATTTTATTTTTTCGCGCGGATGATAAGTACACCCGGGTGCAAACCGAGAAAGCCGAATTCCTGATTCGCAAGCCGTTAAAAGAGTTGGCATTGGAGCTGGACCCGCAGGAATTCTGGCGGATTCATCGCGGGATTCTGGTGCGCGTTGATGCAATTAGCGAAGTCACCCGCGATTACCGCGGGCGACAGATTGTGCATGTGCGCAATCATCCGGAGCACCTTGAGGTGAGCCGCAACCATTCGCATTTGTTTCAGCAGATGTAGCGGATTTTCTAGCGAGAGCGGAGTTGCGAAGTATCGGGCGAGACTCGCCGTACATACATCCCTGTAGGCTCATCACCGACATCCGTGTCGGTGATGGTCTCGCCCGATACTTCGCAACTCCTCATGTGCTATTCGGACAGATGTGGTGGTACTTTTTTAACGACTAGTCCGGTATCTAGCTCCGCAACCCCTGAATCGCACGACGAACAACGTGAAAAGCTCTTCATTCCATTGTTCTTCGTATCCAGCTCGCTCCAGATAACCGCCAAACGAGTTATAAAGCTTTTCTGCCCAGTACTGTGAGCTACCTTCGCAGGGAAGAACCAAACCACCTTCAGCTGATCGATTAACCATTGCCCAGAAAAACTTACTCAGATGGATTACTGCCTGCGCCCATTTCAGTTCCAATCTACCAGCACTCGATAAAGCGGATTGCGGAGTGCGATGTGGGCCCATCACCGACATGGATGTCGGTGATGGGCCTACACGGACGTATCTACGGCGTGTCCCGCATCGCACTCCGCAATCCAGCCAATGGCACGTTCAGAAATTCACTCCCTCTCCCCCACAACCTTCTGCAACTCCCCCATCACCCACTTCACCAACGCATCCTGCTGCTTCGCTTTCCATTGATCCTGTTGCAAGAATTTTGCCCATTGCAACAACTGCACTTGTTCCTGGCGCGACCAATCGGTGGCGCTGGTGCGGAGGGTAAGTGCGCCGCGTTCGGCGTGAGGGCGGTGCCAGAGTTGGCGGGTGACGGTGAGCGCGCGAGCCATGACGACGAGGGGGAAATTGGGATGCTGCACCGGGCCGGCGAATTCTTTTTGTTGTGCCAGCGGTAACCAGCCGAGGCGCTTTCCGGGGAGTTGCCGTGCGGCGAGCCAGCCGCCGACGGAGCCGATAACGCCACCGGATAATGCACCTAATAAAAATGAACTACCGCCTAAACCGGCGTCCACAATCAAACCAGTTGCCGCGCCGGCGGCGCCGCTGACCAATAATAATTCGCGTTGTTTTAAGCCCCATAAATACCAGGTTTCGGTATTCATTAGCGTATCGCTGCCGAGATCCCACTGTGCGTCATTTTCAAACACGAAATGATTGTGACCCCAGGCGCTGCTGATGTGTTTGAAAAATTGTTTTTCCTGTTCATCCAATGCGCGTCGTAAACGTTCTTCGGCCTGGCTCAATCCACTTTTATCTAACAGCGTTACCGGTTCACGCCGATTGATTTGTTCGCACCAATAATTGGCGAGATTAAAACCGACATCCTGCAAACGTTGCTGATCGCGCTCGGCGAGGCCCGTGCATAATTCGCTGATGGATTTGCTCCACTCCGGCAACAGTTCGCCCATGGCACGAAATAACGTTAAACGTTCCGGCACACTGGCGGTAAGCGGATTGAATACGCGTACCCACTGGAAAAATTGCGTGAGCGTGCGCTGCCATTCATCCAGTGCGCGCGGCTCGCCCATGGGGTTGATCACGGCCATGCGCGGCTGGCCAGTCCAGCGCAGGATTTCCATCTCCGCTTCATCGGCGGGGCTGACCGCTTGCGCGCCGTCGACAACATACAAGATGCCCGCGCCGGCCATGATGGGCGTGAGCAAGGCGACTTCATCCGGAAATTTTTGTGCGTGGCCCGGTTCGCGCAGAAATTGTTTGACACGTTCGGGGCGATTGGCGGAGCTGACCTCCGCGCTTTGCAACCAACTCAGCACCTGGCGCGCGCGTTGAAAACCGGGCGTATCCGTTAATTTGAGCAACACGCGTTGGTCGAGCAAAAATTCAAAGGTGTCGGCGCTGGTGGTGGTGCCCGATTCGGCACCGATGCGCACGCTGTCGTTTTCAGTGAGCGTGGAGACGATGGAGGATTTGCCCTTGTTGGGATGGCCCACCACACATAAATGAGGAATAGTCATCAGGTGGTTTCCTTAAGCCAGACAAGTTGTTGTTGAGTGGCGAAGGCGCGCCAGCTGGCAAGATGACGCGCCGGGTCCGTGGTGGCATCACACACGGCTTGCAATGCCTGTCGGGTGATGCCGGCGGTGCGCGCCAGTTGAATCAGGTCGCTCAGTTCTCCCACCGGCGAGCGGCTGGCGTTGACCCGCCATAACAGGCTGTGCGGTTTGTCGGCGAGCAGCGCTTTGAACGCGGCCTCATCGTGTTGCCAATCGGCGACGCCTAACACGGTGCCGGCATCGCTGCGGATTTCCCATTGAACAACCATCGCGTTTTGCCAATCGGTCGGTGACGCTTCACTGACAGCACTTGCTGGTGTTGTCGTTACTGTCAATTGCGGCGCTCGAACGTTCACTTCGTGGCCACGCAAGTGACGCAGCCGCATGGCCAGTAATCCACGCAACACCAAACGCGGCAACAGGTTGTAACACAACAGGCTCGCCATCAAAAACGGCCACCACTCACCGGCGGCGGTGATGTTGTCATTCGGCGCGATTCTGATATAGCGGGTTGATTCAATAACGCTCGCATCCGGCACTGCCGCCGGCCACAGCCACTGCCAGGGTGTCGCAATCGTTTCAGTCAGCGCGAGGACCGTCTGTTGCTCATCAATCAGCGTCGAACTCCAGCCAAACGCCAGGTCCGTAAACAGCAACAACAACCAATAACCGACAAGCATGCCCACGCCGATCAGCAACCAGAAACTTTGCAACAGCGCCAACATCTCCAACCGCTGGCGTTTTGACGGATGCCAATGCACCGTGCGATTGCGCCATTGGAATAACCAGGGTCGGCCACTCCCAAAGAACATCGCCCACAAGGACGCAACAGAACCCAACAAGGGCAAACCCGCCCACAGCAACCAGATCCACAACACATTGATTCGCCCGCTCGGGCTGTAACTGAGCGAACCGGCCGCAATGCCCATTCCCAACAACAGGGCGACGAGCCACAACAACCAGGAAACCTGTGGCGGCAGTGTGAGGGATGGGGTGTTGGTCAATTGCATATCCGGGCCAGTCAGCAAAAGAGGCGATAGTAGCAGTATTAACGGGTGAGAAAACCTTGGCCGTGCCACAGCCCTTGAGGGAACGAGGGGTTGAAAACGCGGTGAATACATCCCTGTAGCTCCCTCACGTCGTCCTTGACGTGAGGGTTTCAACCCCTCGTTCCCTCAAGGGCTCTACTAGAGTGGTGCCACATACATATCTGGCAATTCGTTCTCAAACAACACCAGCGCATGACGGGAAAAATGCAGGAAATCCGCTGCGCCTTCGTGGCCTTCGTAAGGCACATAAAAATGATCGCGCCCTTCACGCTCGCGGTTGGCGTTGCGCCAGACCATCATGTAGGCCAGTTGTCGCGTGGTGGCGTTGGCTTTGATCGCCGGTAAGACGGTGTCTGTCCAAAACTTCGGATTGGGCAATTTATCCTGGCCGCCTTCGGTCAATGCGGCGATTTTGCCTTTCTCGTTGGCGATCTCAACAATCGCTTGCAGGCTGCGCGCGAAATCCTGTTTTTGTTGTTCTGCCGGGGCCTCGTTGGCGGGGTGGCCGAGATCCCAGTAGTTGTCCAGGCCGATGATGTCGACATAGTCGTCGCCGGGGTAGCCGTAGAGATAGTCGCGTTTGAAGTGGTTGATGTCCGTGCGGCTGCGGTCGGGCGAGAAGGCGTAGATCAGGTTGTGCACCTTGTTGTCATCGCGCAGGTATTCCACAGTGAAGCGCCAGAGCGCGATGTAATCTGCTTCGCTGGCGTGGCCCTTGCCCCACCAGAACCAGTCGCCGTTGTGCTCGTGCCAGGGGCGGAAGATGAGCGGAATGTAATGCTTTTCGCCCTGCTCATCGGTCAGCGCCAACTGCTCGTTAAAGACGATAAATGCATCCAGATACGCCTTGAGCTGTTCATGTTTGCTGCCGCCGGGAATGATCTCGGCCACAGTGGGCCGGGTATCCCAGGCATTGCCGCCGGTGGCCGGGCTGTTCATGTGCCAACTGATGGTGGTCACTCCGCCGCGCTGGTAGGCCGCCTGAATCCAGCGGCGCATGCGCTCGAAGTTAACCTTGTCGAGATTTTCCGGCGCACCCAGTTCCAGATTGCCGATCTCCCAACCATAGAGCGCAGGGTGGGAGCCGGTCACATCGCGGGCGTCGGAGCGATCTTCGTCGCCCTCCCACAGCACGCCATAGGCCAGCGCATCCTGATGGCCGAATAACACATGTTCGGGGCTTAATCGATGCAAATTCTGGTAGAGCGCGCGGGTTTGTACGGTAGCTTTTGCGTCTACGAGAGACACAGTGTTAGCCGCGTGCTCTGGATCGGACTCCGCGCAGGAGATAAGAATAGACAGGCTCGCCAGGGCGAGAAAGCAACGGATGAAAAAACAGGGTAGCCATTTAGCAGTAGCAGTGTGGGTTTTGATCATGGGCAAACTCACGCAGATAGTTATGTTTAATGTTCTCCAAAGATGTGCTTTATGATTTTTTCCAGGGACGCGCACAATAATTCCCCGGATTTGCCTGCTGTTGGACGCCCATACTACCAGCAAGGCCGAGGTGCGGCGCCAACCAAATTGCTAAAAGTTTTTTCCTTTACCCGTTGCGTATTTTTCACTTGAGCGGGCTCGGTGAATTCCGTAGCCTTGCGGCTTTCACCCTGCGGATAACCCCATGGAATTTACCTTCCCCGCCATCGGAATCGTCCATTCCTGCTTCAAGGAAAAGTTTGGCATCCCCCGTCAACCGGGATTGGTGCCGCTGGCGCGCGCGCAACTGGAATTGCTCCCGCCCTTTGATGATCCCGCCGCGCTGGACGGCCTGGAAACTTGCAGCCACCTGTGGATTCAATTTGTCTTCCACGCCAACCGCCGCGAAGAGTGGAAACCCAGGGTTAAACCGCCGCGCCTCGGCGGCAACAAAAGCCTCGGCGTCTTCGCCACCCGCTCGCCGGTTCGGCCGTCACCGATCGGTTTATCGGTGGTGCGACTGGAAGGTATTCATCAGGAAAAGGGCAAGCTGTGGCTGGCGTTATCGGGGGTTGATCTGCTCGACGGCACGCCGGTGCTGGATATCAAACCCTACGTGCCGTATGTGGATTGTGTGGCGGATGCGGTGAACGGGTTTGCGGCGGAAGCACCCTCACAAATGGCGGTACGTTTTTCTGCAACGGCACTGGATTTCTGCGCGGATTATCTCCGCAGCAAAGGGCTGGATCTTCAATCATTGCTGACGCAAATCCTGCAACAGGATCCGCGCCCTTCGTACCAGGCGCTCGACCCCGACCGGGTGTATGGCATGCGTCTGCTGGACCTGGATATACGCTGGTATTACGCAGCCCAGAACGCAGAATCCTTCGCCCTCGTAACGGACATCGTCGTCACCGGCTGATCAGCTTGTTATTCATTGGGCCACTTGCTTACCAGCAACGCCGCATTCACACCACCAAAACCAAAGCCGTTGCAAAGCGCATGCAAAACACGCTGCTTTCTGCTGTGCAGCGGGATGAAGTCCAGATTCTGAAAATCGTCATCCACCTGTTCTAGGTTCAGCGTCGCAGGTAACCGATCTTCTATCGTCGCCATCACCGTAAAGATACTCTCCACTCCACCGGCGGCTCCCAGCAAATGCCCGGTAGCTGATTTGGTGGAGGACACCGGCACCTGCGGCAAATGCTCGCCAAACACCGCGCGCAAACTGGCCACTTCAGCACGGTCGCCCACCGGGGTGGAAGTTGCGTGAGCATTCACGTAATGAATATCTGCCGGCTGCAAATTGGCCATCGCCAGGGCGCGCCGCATGGCCGCTGCCGCACCGGCACCGTCTTCGGGTCCCGAGGTAATATGGTGTGCATCGCTGCTGGTACCATAACCACTCAGTATCGCCAGCGGTGTCGCACCGCGAGCCAGTGCATGCTCCTGGGTTTCGATCACCAATAACCCGGCGCCCTCGCCCATCACAAAACCATTGCGCTGTGCATCAAAGGGGCGCGATGCGGTGTGTGGCGCGTCGGCTTCTGTCGACAGCGCTTTCAATGCATGAAAGCCGGCCAGGGACAGCGGATCAACACAGGCTTCTGTGCCACCGACCAAAGCCACCCGGGCTTCACCGCTGCGAATCAGCCGCATGCCATCGCCAATCGCCTGAACACCGGCGGCGCACGCGGTTACCGGCGTGCCCAAGGGGCCTTTAAAACCATAACGAATAGAGACATTGCCCGCCGCCAGGTTGGCGAGGAATGCCGGTACGGTAAATGGCGACAGCTTACGATAACCCCGTTCATCCAGGGTTTTTTGTGCCTGGGTAATGATGGAAAAGCCGCCGATGCCGGTGCCGATAACGGTGGCTGTGGCCTCCTGGTCCGCCAGACTTTGCGGATGCCAGCCGGCCTGGGCCAAGGCTTCCTGCGCCGCTGCCAGGGCATAAAGTGAAAACCGATCCAGCTTTTTACGCTCTTTCGGCTCAATGACCGCATCGGCATCGAACCCGGCTTCAGCATCCCGGGTAATGTCCGGCACCAGACCGGCGATGCGGATGGGGAAGTCGCTGGTGTCGAACCGATCAATAAAACCGATACCTGACTGACCGGCAATCAACCGCTGCCAGACCAGCTTGACACTACAACCGAGAGGGCTGACCATGCCCATACCGGTGACTACGATGGGTGAATTCATGAAATACCTCTTGTCTCGCTATCCGCTGTGGTGTTGCGCAAAAACCAGACGGATCACTCTACTAACCACCACCTTATGATCAAGATCATATTCAGACACTGATATCCCATGCCCTACCCCAAAGACCAGAAAATCAAATCCCGCGCCCGTATCCTTAAATCGGCCACGGAGCTGTTTTTTCGCTATGGTTTTCAGAAGGTGTCCATCAACCAGATCATGAAAGAAGCGCGCATGACCCACGGGGCGTTTTATGCGCACTTTGAATCCAAGGAGGCGCTGTTTTCTGCGTCTTTTCTGGAAACCCTGAAAGATCGTGGACGGGCGCGATTGGTCAAGGCGCCGCTGCCGGTGAAAAAATTGATCGCACTGGCAACCAGCTACCTCAACCTGCGTCAACAGGAAAACCTGGAACCGGCGCCGGAAACCCTGCTATTCAATGAAATTGGTCAGCACGACGAACGTATCCGCCCGCTGTTACAAAATTCCTACGATCACCTGCGCAAACTGCTCGAGAATCGTATTACCGCCATCAGCCGTCTGCAAAAACTCGAGATTAACCCAAGCCTGATCAGCGACCGCGCCCGCGCGGTGCTCGCCTCACTGGTCGGCGCCATTACCCTCGCCCGTATGCTCCCGGACGAAACCGAACGCTGCGCCATATTAAACGCTGCACAAACGCAGATTCTGGCGTTGATGGGTGTGCAGCCACGGCAGCTTGAACGTTAACGACATACCGGCAGGCGCTTTTATCACTTTCTCAATTCCATCGACCCGTTCCATCACAAGGACACCCTTATGAAAGCCCTGAAAATCCTGTTACTCGCCGTGCCCCTGTCCCTCGCCGCCTGCAATGCCAGCATGCCGGAAATCCTGCAAACCAGTGCCGACGTGGCCAGTGCCAGTGGTTACGGCAACCAGGCGCAATTGGTACGCGGCATCAAGGACGCGCTGGAACTGAGCAGCGGGCGCGCCGCCACTAGCCTGTCGCAAACCGGCGGCTACAGTAATAATCCACTGTACCGCATAGAATTGCCGCAATCAGTCCAGCCTATCGCCAGCACCCTGCGCCAGTTCGGCTTGGGCGGACAATTGGATAAGGTCGAAGCACTGATGAATCAGGGCGCGGAAAAAGCAGCGGTTGAAGCGAAGGATGTCTTTATCAGTGCCGTGCGTAATATGACGGTGACCGATGCGCTGGGTATTGTTCGCGGTCACGACACGGCGGCCACGGATTATTTCCGCCAGCAAACCGAGTCCACCCTGCGCCAGCGCTACCTGCCCATCATCCAGCAGAACCTGCGGCAGGTCGGATTTTATAACCAGTATCAACAGCTGCTTGGTACCTATAAACAACTCCCCATCGCCAACAAGCCGGACCTGGATCTGGAACAGCATGTGTTGAACCAGAGCCTGACGGCGTTATTCAAGGAAGTGGCTACTCAGGAAAAACTGATTCGTAAAGATCCGGTGGAGCGCGGCAGCGCCATCATCGGTGCCGTCTTCAGCAAGTAGCGGTATTCAGGACGTAATTGGCGCCGGGCGGCGCGCAGCCACAGGCTGAGCTGTGCTATCATGCCGCCCGTTTTTATCCCCCCGTTTCCACTCCCGATCAGAGATTCCCGTCAGGCGCGGGCCACAGTATTGCCAGAGGTCAGACTTTCATGAGCAAGACGTCGTTAGACAAAAGCAAGATCAAATTCCTGTTGCTGGAAGGCGTTCATCAGTCAGCGGTTAATACGCTCAACGCCGCCGGTTACACCAACATTGAATATCTGAAGACCGCGCTGGGCGAAGACGAGTTGATCGAGCGGATTCAGGATGCCCATTTTGTCGGCCTGCGTTCGCGCACCCAACTGACCCGCCGCGTGTTCGAAAACGCGCCCAAGCTGATCGCCGCCGGTTGTTTCTGCATCGGTACCAATCAGGTCGATCTGAAAGCGGCGCAGGAACACGGCGTTGCGGTATTCAATGCGCCCTACTCCAACACCCGTTCCGTCGCCGAACTGGTGATCGCCGAAGCCATCCTGTTGCTGCGCAACATTCCCGCCAAGAATGCCGTGTGTCATCGCGGCGGCTGGGATAAATCGGCTATCGGCTCTTACGAAATTCGCGGTAAAACCCTGGGCCTGATCGGTTACGGCTCTATCGGCAGCCAGACCAGCGTATTGGCCGAAGGCTTGGGCATGAATGTGTGCTTTTACGACGTGATTACCAAGTTGCCCCTGGGTAATGCGACCCAAATGCGCAGCCTGGATGAGCTCCTGAGCACGGCTGATATCGTCAGCCTGCATGTGCCGGAAACACATGCCACACAAAACATGATCGGCGCGCGGGAAATCGGTTTGATGAAGAAAGGCGCGATCCTGATCAATGCGTCGCGCGGTACCGTGGTGGATATTGATGCACTGGCCCAGGCAATCCGCATCGGTCACTTGTCGGGCGCCGCCATTGACGTCTTCCCGGAAGAACCCAAAGCCAATGATGATGAGTTTGTCAGCCCCTTGCGCGGCCTGGACAACGTCATCCTTACCCCGCATATCGGCGGTTCTACCATGGAAGCCCAGGCGAATATCGGGGTGGAAGTGGCAGAGAAGTTAATTAAATACTCCGATAACGGTACCACCACCAGCTCGGTTAACTTCCCAGAAGTGGCTTTGCCCGGTCACCCGGATGCGCATCGCTTGCTGCACGTTCATGCCAACGTGCCGGGGGTGATGTCGTCTATCAATAAGATCTTCTCCGATTTCAACATCAACATCGTCGCGCAATATCTGCAAACTAACGAGAAGGTTGGTTATGTGGTGGTGGATATTAATTCACCGTACAGCGAGGAAGCGCTGGAAAAATTGCGTAACGTAGAAGGGACAATTCGGTGTCGGGTGCTGTTTTAACTTAAGCACTACCCACATCGACGCCGGCACAGCTTGAGTTTGGCGTTAGGGTGTATGTTTCGAAACCCTCAATTCAGGGATGAATTGAGGGAGCTACAGGGATGTATTCATGCGTTTTCGAAACATACACCCTAATGACAAACGGATTACGGAGTACACCTCAATCACCTGCAGACAAGTAAATAAAAAGCCGCGTTACCTCTTCAACCGATGCGCCACGTACTCGGTTACCACCACCAATAAAATTCCTGCCAAAGCACTTAAACACGCCGCAACTAGCATCGGCTCGACGCCTGTTACCGAGAGGTATTCAAATGGGCTCAGGTTGGCTTGCTGAAGGACGACTGTGTTGCCATCGCTATCTACCGTGGTGGTCAGCACCTGCTTCCAGGGCCAGGTGACGTAGAGCGAGCCCACGAGAAAGCCGATCAGGGTAGCCAGGGTCGCGCTGTGGTAGCTCGCCAGAAGCCAGGAGAGGAAGCGGGAGAAGATGATCAGGCCGCAGATACAGCCTAGGCCGAAGGCGAGGAGTTTGCCGATTTCGAGGTTGTGGATGGCGTTGAGGAAGACCGGGTATAGGCCGACGAGTAAGAGGATAAAGCTGCCGGAGATGCCGGGTAATATCATTGCGCAGATAGCCACAAACCCGCCGAGGAACAAGATCCATGCGTAGCCTGGCAGCTGCGCGGGGGCGAGGTTGGAGATGGCATAGATAAAAGCAGCGCCGAGCAACAGGGCAATCCAGTGGGACAAGCGCCAACTGGTTTGGGATTTACCGAGCAGGTAAATTGAAGCTAACACCAGGCCGGAGAAGAATGCCCATACCAGGATGGGATAGGTTTCCATGGCAATCAATACGATGGCGGCGAAGGTCTTCAGGCTGACGAGGATGCCGCCGAAGAGGGCGACGAGGAAGTTGCCGTTGATGTAGCGCCAGGTGTTGGCGAGGCCGTCTTTCTTGAGCATCAGTAAAACGGCGGGGGTGCAGCGCTTGAGGGAGTTTAACCATTCATCGTAAACGCCGGTGATAAAGGCGATGGTGCCGCCGGAAACGCCCGGTACAACATCCGCAGCCCCCATGCACATGCCTTTCAAAAAGATAACCAGATAATCCTTGATACTGCGCTGTTCTTGCGTCAAAACAGTTTCCTCACGTCAGTGAATTCAAGCGGCAGATGCCCCCGCTGGACTCGCAGAGTCAAGGCATTCTACCGGTTTCACTCGTTGAAGAAATAGCTTTGGAGATAGGTGAAGAGCTGCGCGCGATATTCTGTGCTCTCGTTAACTAAATGGTGCCCCGCATCGGCGATCAATTTGATCTCGGCGTTGGGTAATTTTTCACGTAATTGTTCCAGGTTGTAGCGCCATTCCACAGTTCGATCACCGGTTCCCTGTACAATCAGCATCGCTTTATCCAGCGGTTCGAAATGGCGGAAACCTTCGGCCCAGGCTTTCATCGCAGTAATCCAGACCACCGACAGGTATTGAGACTGCAGTGGGTCGCGGCGCGCGATGAAGTCGGCAAATTCCGGGTCGTGGGAGCTGGGGGTAAAGCGGCGCGGCACATGGCTGACGAAGCCTTTGAGCAGCCGATAGAGCATACGGCCGGAGCGCCAGCCACGCGGTAAAATCAGCGGCGCACAGAGCGCGAATTTGGCGAAATCATCCGGTGAGTAGCGCCAGCAATAGTTGAGTAATACCGCACCGCCCATGCTCTGCCCCAGAGCAAAACGGTGTTGCGGTAAAAGATCCCGGGTGCGCTTTAACAGATCGGCCAATACATCGGCGTAGTGGTCAAAGGAATCAATCGACGCGATCATGCCGCTGCTAAGCCCGTGGCCGGGTAAATCAAAGGCCAGTACGGCATAACCTTGCTGCAGGGCCAGTTGGATGGGGTGGTGATACACACCGACGTGGTCGTAATAACCGTGGACAATGACGACGGTGCCTTTGGGATTTGCCGGTAACCAGTAGTGAGTAGCCACCCGGAAGCCACCGCTATCGACCCGACCGAAGCCGTGGATCACCTCGGGAAATTCCCTGGCAAAGTTGATGCGATAGTAGTTGAGGTAGGTTTGTGGGTCAGCCTCCAGCGGCCACCGACTATCCTGCTCGGCCACGAACTGAAGTGGCGGTAACTCCTCTGCCAAACGAAACAGCAGTTCTTTATCGAGTATCATGGAATCGGACACTCAGGCCTCTCTGGGTAAAGTAGTGTTAAACAAAATCACAGGCCCGGGCTTCCGCGTAAGACTTGATCCTTTGGATGCAATTCTGTGGAGGCAAAGGGCTTTGGCAAAAATTCCCCCGTGTCGGGGATAACAATGATTACCTGACTATGCCCCGCGATAATGCAGCGCATACTGTAACCGGTTCATAAACATAACGCGACCTGAGCAGTCAGCTTGTGTCGCTTCGGTACCGTGATGACACTGACGACAGTCAAACGCGCTTGATCTATAATTCGCGGAGTATAACTATAACGATCACTGACAAGCTGTGGGACTCTCATGAAAGCGCAAATTTTTAATATCCACGACGTCGTCTTGTTGATGACTGTGGCAGAGTGTTTCTTGTTGGCAATCTTCCAGGCAGTACTACCGGTAACCAATCGACTCGCCAGTATTCTCCTCAGTTGCTTTCTGCTCTGCGTCGCCGTCGGCTCAGCGTGCGTCCTGATATTGTGGAACGGTGATGTACATATCCACCCGGTCTTTGATCGTCATTTCCTGCCCTACTTTCTGGTCACAGCACTGATTCTTAAAGGACCGGCGCTGTACCTTTATGTCGCATCGCTAACGCGCGAGTCGTTTCACCTGCAGCCGCGCCACCTGTGGCATTTAACCCCGGTGGTCGGCGCAATGTTGTGGCTGGCAATATTCCGCATCGACAGCCTTGACTTGAGTTTCCGCTCCATTGACTCCACCGAACTCTCACGCAGCCTGGTGGATTGCGTATGGCACGTGGTAAAAGCCCTGCCGTTTATCTACGGCATTGCGGCAGTATTACTCACCAAAAAATATCAATCGCAACTGAAAGATCAATATTCTGATTTTTCCACCACCGAACCCGGCTGGCTAAAGGTATTAACTATCGGCTTTCTGGTGAGCTGGAGTCTGAGCGGCATCGCACACATTATCGCGCAAACCGCTTCACCGGATGTCTCCGACAGCTTCGGTATTGCCGACAATTACGTGACGTTTATTTTAATCAATGCATTGTTCACCTACAGCCTGGTGTACGCCCATAAATTGCTGACCACCAAGCACGAACCCATCAAAGATAAACACGACGAAAAGCTGACCGACAGCGCGATTGAAAAAGTGCAACAAGGCATGGAAATTCAAAAGCTTTACCTCAAGCACAACCTGAATATTGAAGAATTTTCCAAACGTATTGATTTACCGGTGAAGGAAGTGTCTGCGGTCATCAATAAACACTACGGTACCAACTTCTTCGAATTTATGAACACTTATCGGGTAGAAGAAGCCAAGCGATTGTTAAGTGATGAGAAGCATGCGGATATGACGGTACTGGATGTGTTATTGCAATCCGGTTTTAACAGTAAGTCTGCATTTCATCGGTTTTTTAATCGCTTAGTGGGTGTATCGCCGACCGAGTTTCGCAAGAACGGAGCGCCGGATGCGACGTTGAAGAAGGCGGCGAATGAGTAATTCTTCGCCATAATGATTTGTCGGATTACGCCTTTGGCTAATCCGACCTACGGTGGATATAGGGACTTGTGAAGATGGGATTTGACAGGATTGTTTTGGACGGGGAATTTGTTCGGCTTGAACCGCTTACTCGGGAGCATCTTTCTGGATTATGTGATGCCATCAGGGACGGTGCCTTATGGAACCTCAATTTAACCCTGGTCCCCCATCCCAACAATATCGCGCAATTTTTTGATTTTGCTGAAACCTCTTTTTGCCACGGCGATGGTATCGCTTACGCCATCATTGACAAGCAAACCGATAAGATCGCCGGCTCAACACGATTTATGAAGGCCAACCTTGCCTACAAACGTGTGGAGATTGGTTATACCTTTCTCGGCCAATCCTGGCAGCGTACACGTACCAATACCGAAGCAAAATTTTTAATGCTGAGTCATGCATTTGAGCAAATGCGCATGAACCGCGTGGAGCTATTGACTGATTATTTAAACAATACATCACGCCAGGCTATCTTGCGTTTGGGTGCAAAAGAAGAAGGGATTTTACGCAGCCATATGGTAATGCCAGACGGGCGTGTGCGGGATTCGGTGATCTACAGCATTATTCAACATGAGTGGCCGGGAATAAAACAGCACCTGGCGTTTTTACTTAATCGATAACTTGTCGGATTACGCCTTCGGCTAATTCGACCTACGGGGATGCCGCTTTTGTAGGTCGGATTAGCGCAAGCGTAATCCGACAAAGCAATTCAGCACTCAGCATATCCTCAAAAAAAATGCCGGGAAAACCCGGCATTTTTGTCTATTTCACTGATGTTATTCAACTACAAATCGAATATTGTCAAAAGACACGTCCATTGGGCCAGACGGTTCTATAACAAAAATATTAACAATCGATGAGATGTTCGCCATGCCCGGACAACAGGGAACAGAGTTGCCATTGTCAATCAAGTCTGCAATGCCTATACGAAACTCACTCCATACACCTTCAACATCAACGGGAACAGGAGCATCGCTAACATTCGGCCACTCACTATCCATTTTAATCAACAGTGTACTGCCGGCATCTTTGCTGCTGACTTTGTAGTCAAAAACAATCTCACCTTCTGCAGACCAGGCACTAAGATCTACCGGACCTGCTGGCACATTGAAGTAGGCATTACCACTTGCGGCAGTTTTGACAACGTTGAACACATTACCACGATCTACCTCAGCAATTGCTGACGTGGTGATATTGGCACCATCAAAAACACCAACCTGAACACCTGCGACCACAGCATCCTCGAAGATGTTGAACAATGGCAACGGAGCAAATTCATCACCGCCGCCAGCATCACCGATTTCCAAACGGATGTTATCAAACAATACGTCCATCGGACCTGTTGGTTCTATAACAAACATGTTGGTGATAGCGCTCAGGTTAGCGATGCCCGCCTCCAAAGAGTTTCCGCTAGCTATCAGTGCGGCGACACTAATACGAACTTCTGACCATTCACCGATTTCACCGAGGGTGGCTGTTACATCACTGGTTTGAGGCCAGCCGCTATCCATCTTCACTAGCAGATTAGCAGCAGCATCTTTGCTATTTACTTTCACATCAAAAACTAACTCTCCGCCTGCTGCCCAAGCACTTAAATCGGTAGCACCGTTAACTATATTGAATGATATGTTCCCTGCACCAGCGCCTTTAACCACACTAAACACGTCGCCTCGACCCGCTTCAGCAAGTTCTGATGATGTGATTGCGCCCGCTGGATTGTAACTTTGGATCTGAAGTCCCTCGGCAACAGAATCATCAAAGAGAGTGAAGAGTGGTGGTGCGGCAAATTCGCCTTCGTTCTCCGTACCTTCAATACGAATATTGTCAAAAGATACATCCATGGCACCGGAGGAATCGATAACAAATATATTGGTAATATTGGCGAGGCTTGCCTTACCACCAGCCTGCAAAGAGTTACCGTTGTCTATCAGATCAGCCAGGGTGATTTCAAACGATTGCCATGAACCAACTGTGGCAGTGGGCAAGCCGACATCGCTCACGCTTGGCCAACCACTGTCCAGCTTAACAAGCAAGGTGCTGTCATCAGCAATGCTGTTGATCTTGTAATCAAACATTAATTTGCTGTCTGGTGACCAGTTGCGCAAATCCGCCGGATCACCATCTACATTGATGTAGGCATTACCAGTGTTGCCGGTTTTAACCACGTTGATCACATCACCACGACCGTCTTCTTCAATTTCCGCGTAAGTCACAATACCTTGCGGGTCGTAACTGCGCAATTTCAAACCTTCGAACAGGTCATCCCCAAAAATGGTAAGCAACGGTGGGCCGTCCAAGTTAACCGGGCCAATGCCAGGGCGTTCGTTACCGGCAATCAATTCTGCTCCTTCGTCAATCGTGGCACAGCCTGTACCGGTTGACGGGGACGAGCCGCTGCACTCATAAACGCGCACGTAATCCACTTGCATGGTTTGCGGGAAGGCTGTCGCATCAACGCCACCTTCATTGGTGTTGGCAGCCCAGGAGCCGCCTACAGCCAGATTGAGCAACAAATGGAATTCCGAATGCTCATCAAAGGGCGCGCCGATAGGAGCATCGGTCAACACGCCGTCAACCATGTATTGGGAATACCAGCCGTCCTGACGATGGGTGGCGTAGTGAACACCGTCTACATACCAGCGAATTTCGCCCGCTTCCCATTCCAATGCGTATTCATGGAAATCGTCGGCCGGATTCAGCCCATCCGGTAATTTATAGGAAGCACCGGAATTCACGTTACCTGGCCATGCGCGGCCGTAATGCAAGGTGCCATGTACGCGAGCTTCGGGTGTTCCTTCGGGAACGCCAGCTTCATCTGAATCGGCTTTCAGGTTGACCGCTTCCATGATGTCGATCTCGCCACCACCGGCCCAACCGCCGTAGGGTGAGTTTGTGGGCAACATCCAGATGGCTGGCCAGGTGCCTTGACCCGCAGGTAATTTCGCGCGGATTTCAAAACGACCGAAAGTCCACTCTGCCAAGTTTTTGGTACGCAAGCGTGCGGAGGTGTAAGGTAAGGTGGCCGTTCCGGCGCCTGCACCCTCAGGATCATTCGGACCGGTAAAGTCTTCACGTTGTGCAACGATTGTTAACACGCCGTCTTCAACATAAGAGTTAACCGGACGATCGGTATAGCATTGCTGCTCGTTGTTACCGCCACCCCAACAATTGACTTCGTGATCCCATTTGCCTGGATCAATCGTGTCACCGTCGAAGTTGTCTTCCCATATCAATGCCCAACCAACTGAACTACTGGAGCTGGACTCACTCGATGATTCAGAACTGGAAGACTCAGAACTGGAAGACTCAGAGCTCGCGACCTCAGAACTTGAAGCCTCACTGGATGCTTCAGAACTAACGGCAATACTCGATTCTGAAGAGCTGCTGGACGCAGGCTCACTTGACGCAACAACACTGGAGCTGCTTGAGCTGCTCGGTGTGGAGGAACTGGAGCGATTGTTATTGGAATCGCTGCCGCCACAACCGGCCAGCGTCAGACAAAGCACGCTAAAGCAGGTGACTAAAGGAAATGTTATTTTCATGATTACCTCGTTATATAGTTATCGGTAATAGCCCGTCGACACCGAATCGACGGGCCGGGTCACTCTGTGGATACAGATTTAGCTCCGATTACTCGCAGCTAATCGCCGCATCCACGTTTTTCTCGATACGCAAGTTGTAGAGTGATAAATCCAACTTGCCTTCTGTCACCAGGTAGAACGGTGACAAAATCATGTCCATTTTTGCGCGATCTGTTGCAAGGCAATTCAATGCAACCGATAGCGTGGTCCATTCTTTTTGCGGCAGGGCTTGCAGGTTTTCTGTGATGGATTTTTCGGCCATACAATCCTGGCCGCAGAAAATACCGAGGCGCACCTCTGCGGTGGGTTTTTCATCCACTTTTACATCAAACACCAGCGCGGCATTGGCTTCGACGTAAGAAGAAAGATCGGTGCGCGACTGCGCAAAGAAACCGGCGCTACCGCGGCCTGTACCGTTCCACTGCATACGACGGGAATCTTCCTGCACATTGCGATCCACAGCGCGCAAGGTAATGGTGTCGAGGCTTGCGGTACTGCCAGTGACATTCATCTGATTGTTGCGGCCATCAGCAATCACCAATTGCCAGGGCTCCAACGGACGGTTGTCAAAAATTTTCAGCACCGCATCGGTTTGCATACTGAGGTTGGCTTCTTCAGACAAATCATCACCCAGATCGTCTTTATCTTTGTAGGTCAGGCCATAGCCATACGCGAAGAGCGGTGCGTAATTTTTCTCACCCACGTTTAAAGGTGACTGCGCCGGTGTTGCCGGCCAGGAGAAAGAGAGTTTGCCTTTGAAGTCGTGCTGAACTTTTCCGGCTTTATCGGTAAAGAGCACATCGGCAACACCCGCACCTTCAGAGCCGGGATGCCAGATGGCGACGAAAGCATCGGATGCATTTAATTCACGATTGACCCACAAGGGACGACCGGTAATAAACAGGGACACCACGGGAATGCCATCTGCTTTCAGTTTTTTAAGTAACGTCAGATCGTCGGTATTGTTGTAGGCGAGATTTTTTACATCGCCTTGCATCTCGGCGTAAGGATCTTCACCAAAGACCACAATCGCCACATCGGGCTTGCGGGTGTAGTCACCGTTTTCGCTGAGTGTCGCTGTGCCGCCCGCGGCTTCAACAGATTGAGCAATGCCCTGATATACCGAACTGCCACCGGGGAAATCCGCGTTGGTGTTACCGGTACCTTGCCAGGAAATTGTCCAGCCGCCGGATTGTTTGCCGATGTTGTCGGCACCATCACCTGCTACCAGTACATTGATGCCCGGATTTAACGGCAGAAGTTGATTGTTATTTTTCAACAGCACGAGGGATTCACGCACAGCCTGACGGGCAACCGCGCGATGCGCGGGTGCGCCAATCAGCTCTTGCCTGGCCGCAAAGGCGCGCGTAGACGGCGCACCTTTTTCAAATAAGCCAGCACGGATTTTTACCCGCAGGATGCGACGCACAGCATCGTTTAAACGCGCTTCGCTGATCTCGCCGCTTTTCACTTGCTCAAGGGTATTGGCATAGAGCACTTTCCAATCCGCATCGGGCGCCATAAAGATATCGAGGCCCGCGTTGATGGCTTGCGGGCAGCTGACTTTGGTACAACCGGGCACAAACTCATGACCGTTCCAGTCGCCGACCACCAGACCGTCAAAACCCATGCGGTTTTTCAGGATATCGGTCAACAGGTATTCATGGCCGTGCATTTTTTTGCCTTGCCAACTGTTGAACGATGCCATTACCGTTTGTGTGCCGGCTTCTATCGCTGTGACATAACCTTGTGCATGCACCGCGATGAGTTCCGCCTCGCTGATGTCCGCATCGCCGCGATCTACACCGGCCAAGGTGCCGCCATCAGCGATAAAATGTTTGGCGGTAGCAATCACGCGATCTTCCGCCATGAATTCACCGGTATTAGCGCGGCCCTGCAGCCCCTCTACCATCTTGCCGCCGTAGGATTTCACAATCGCAGGATCTTCCGAGTAGGACTCGTAAGCACGTCCCCAGCGGTCATCACGTGCCACAGCTACGGTAGGCGCGAAGTTCCAATCGATACCGGTAGCGGAAATTTCCCGTGCCGTGACTTCACCGATTTGACGAATCAACTCCGGATTGCGCATTGCGCCCAGTCCAATGTTGTGCGGGAAGATGGTTGCACCGATCACGTTGTTATGACCGTGCACCGCGTCTGTACCCCACATGATGGGGATAGCAATACCACCATTGCTGTCGTCCATGGAGGCGTTGTAATAGGTATCCGCCAACGCAACCCAGTCTTTCACGGTTGCGTATTTGTTGTCCCCGGGGAAAGCGCCACCACCATTGAGCACGGCGCCGACGTGGTACTTCTTGATATCTTCCGGCGTGATCTGACGCAGCTCCGGCTGCATCAATTGACCGACCTTATGCTCTAGCGTCATCTTCGCAAGCAATGCGTCAATTCTGGCTTCAACCGCCGGATCTTTAGCAACAGCACTGGTTACTACCGGCCACTGTGCGGCTGCTTTTTGCGCTGCGGCGGGCTTATCGACCGACTCTGTCTTGGTACACCCCATCAGCGCGGTTAGAACAATCACACTGCCACTGACCATGACCTTTAACTGCTGCTTCATAAGCTTCTCTCTTTTCTGAATCATCTTGATAACGATAACGGCGCGCACCTGACAAAAATTGCCCCCGGGGCAGTTCCCCGGGGGCCAAGCAAGGAGAGCTAACAAGATCGCATGGGGTTGGCATAATCCCAGCCTCACCTGTTAACACCCGAAGGTGACCTGACATCACCTCAAGGTTTGGGTACAGCTCCGCCCGGATAAAAGCGGTAGCTGGAGATTCTCATTACTGATTCGCCATGGATTGCTTAAAAAGTGATATGTCGGTTCCGATTACACGCGTTATGTTTTTTATGTGTCACATTGATGGAGACTTGATAGGGAGATGATTGCAGCGGCACTCTTGAGTGTCGTCCCACTTTGTGAAAGCCCATCAACATGGGCGCTTCACTTTTCCCGGATAAAAATGGGAACCGGATCAAGCTGGGGACAGGTCTGCGTTCGACGTAAATCAGTACGCGGATGAATAAAAGCCAACCAACCCTACCACTGGCTTTTAAACAACCTGTGCAACGGTTGCGTGCTTGTTGACTGGAACAGTCAAACCAATGGATATAAGCAAGATGAGCGAATAGAGGCAGAGTTGGGCAGTTACGTCGCGCGCTTGCGTAGTGAGGCAGCAAATTTTTATCACGTGCCAGCCATTTTCATCAAAGTGGGAAACGCTGGATATCAATACTTACCACCTTGATCGCACAATGGGAATGGTGAACAGTTATAAGAGGTAAAGTATTCGGGTCCGTATTTTTCGTTTCGTTATAACGAGGTTATTAATTAGACAGTTCAGGCGGATCGCCTTTCCACCAGAAATTTACCAGCACGTTGATTGGCTCCAGCGCTTCAACGTGATGCCACCAATGGGTGGGTATATACAGCGCGTCGCCTGGCCCCAATTCCGCTACTTGCACCTGCTCAAGGGCGTGGTGAAACAAAGGAAACTTCTCAAAATCCGGCGAATGCAAATCCACCAGACTGATGGGCCGGCCAGCGGGTGTCATATCCGCCGGCCCCATGTACAGGTTGGCTTCCTGATCGGGTGGAAACAATGTGAATCGGCGACGCCCGGCTGCCACGCATGCAATATTTTCTGAATCATCGTTGTGGGTTGCCACCGTGACGGCATTGCCGATCCAGATTGTTGGCTCAATGGTACCATCCAGAAAATCCATGCGCGTTTCAGCTTCCAATCCCGGCAGATATTCCGGCACGACTTTGGAGCCAATGTAAAAACCGGGACACGGGGCCCTGGTCGACAACGCCGCTAAAATATTCAAGGCTTCGCGAAGTTCGCCGTTCATGCGATCAAAGTTAAAGCCGCTCATATCTGCCTTGTAAAATAATCGGCCTTTTGCGGACACGGGCGCGATCATCGCCTGAAAGGCTTTTCCCTGGTCGAATTGCAGCAGGTATTCGGACAACGCCGCCATTCCCTGCAAACCGGCTTGCACCAGAGGCCAGTTTCCTACCAGGTTACGCAATATAACAGGCTGTTGCCCCGCCCGTATTTTCTCGCGAAGCGCTTCATCGGCGATCTCGTTCCACACTGGCACCAGCATAGCGGGTTATCTCATTGCCTTGGCCATGCGTTTTAAGATTTCATTCACCGAACCGATAGAATGAATATGGGCATAAGTCCATGCCGTCCAGCCTTTATAAAACCAGTCGACGATTTCCTCTTCTGTCAGCGCCTCGTGAAATTCCTTTTCGTTCACAACAAAAAAGCTGTCGAGCTTGACTTCTTTATCTGCCAGCTGCACAACGGCTTGCGAGCGGCTTAATAAACCTTTTACCTTTAATGCGCGGGTATAATCCAGTGTCATCCGGTGGGCTTGATCCAGGGTATCAAGATACTTCAGGGTATCCAGCAGTAAGGGCGTAGGCTCACCGGCATCGTCAAATAAATGCTCACCGCCAGCCGCATTAAAATGCGGTGCGGTTTCATCAATCATCACCACGCCTTTGTTTTCCGCCAACGCAAAGGGATAGCGTTTAACAAAAGAAGGAATATAAGCTCCCTCCCAATGATCACCCAATTGATGGCTTTGGGTTGTCAGCGACAACAGCGCAACGGGTAAAAAGCCACCGTTACCCGTTTCTGCGAACATCACCGGGTGACTGCGACTGCAAGGAAAAAATTCCGGACCAGACACGGGTACCGTGTTGACTTTGGACGCAAAGGGATAACTGTCTGATTTTTTATAGGTCAACCCACGGTGTTTTTCTTTATCAAGCGGAACGGGTTTTTCGTAGAATAATAATTCGGCCATAATTGGTGCCCTGGTTGAGTATTGAAAATCTTCTGCCGTAATCAGTGAAAATCGATAAAGATATTCGCCGTTAATCGGCCATGTTCCGGGTCGCTGCAAACGTCCACCGCTTCAGTCACCAATCCGCTGTGAAGCAAATTACCGGGATAAATCACCAGCCGGTTGGCTTTATAAGCTACACCGGTAATCAGCTCGTAATGGTTTGTACTGCCATTGATATATTTTTCTTCCGGCAAACCTCTGACTGCCATAAAGGCAGAGGCGGACTGTTTATAAATGTCGATACGATCATTGGTAATACGTTCAAATCCGGTCGGACGATGGCGAAAAAAACCTGTGCCGCCGAAGTCGCCCTCATTAAGGTAGTGCAGTACGGCATAGTAATGTGGATTGTGCGTGTCAAAGTGAGGTAATCGCTGCAACGGGTTTAGCTCTCGCGCCGGTGTAGTCAACAACGAATAATAAGCGAGCTCCACATGAGGATTCAGCGCTTCGGGAATGACATAGTGTTTATAAAGCAACGGCGTGACCGCAGCCATCACCGCATCAACATATGCTACTGGCAATGCTGTGCGAATACCGGGATACCCGGTTTTGCCGTCCTCGGCGTAATTCGTAACATCGCAAGCTGCACGTTTAATTGATGCAACATCACCTGCGAAGTTATCAATAACAAGCACGCGTGTCTGCTCGTGACCCACGACAAACGCGTCTTGGGTTTCCACGCTGAACGCAGCGTATTGCACATCAGGAACCAGAGGTTGCATTACATCACTTTTGATTTGCAATAATAATCAATAAATTCATGGTGCGCAGGCAGCCGCTCCACCTTTTGCTCGGTAGACTGCTTCAACTCCATCAGGAAATCGCGCAGGGCATCATCCGTCATGGAATCAACAACCGGGTGATAGGTTTCCGGTGTGACGCCCTGGCCCAGCATGACCTGGACCCAGGATTCCTCGGCGAACAGATCCATTTCTTTTTTGAACACTTTGCCGGTTTCACGGAAAAGCCGAATGCGATGAGTCAGTGACTCGGGTACATCCATATACTTGCAATAGCGCCAGAAAGGCGTGTCTTCACGGTCGGTGACATGATAGTGGAGAATAATGAAATCGCGGATATTCTGGACTTCTTCGCGCGTCTGGCGATTGAACTCGTCGACTTCTGATTGTTTGATACCGTCGTAAGGAAACAATTGAATAAACCGGGTGATGCTTTTTTGAATCAGATGAATACTGGTAGATTCAAGGGGTTCAAGGAATCCGCTCGACAAACCGACCGCCACACAGTTTTTTGTCCAATGCTGCTTGCGCGTTCCGGTGGTAAATTTAATGACGCGCGGGTCGTTCAACAGTTTTCCTTCCAGATTCTTTACCAATAATTGCTTTGCGTCCTCGTCGGAGCCATAGTCACTGGAAAATACCAGACCATTACCCACACGGCTTTGCAAAGGAATTCGCCACTGCCAGCCAAACTCGCGCGCAATAGAGCGCGTGTAGGGCAAGGGTGGACGTACGGTTTCAGTCTGGACAGCAATAGCACTGTTGCACGGCAACCAATGGGACCAATCTTCGTATTCGGTTTTTAGTGCATCGCCGATTAACAAGCCACGAAAACCACTGCAATCAATAAAGATATCGCCTTCTACCGTCTCTCCGGATTCCAGCGATAGTGATTCTATATAGCCGGTATCGGGATGAAGATTAACGCCGGTTATCTTGCCTTCCTTGCGCGTCGCACCGAATTTTTCGCTCACCTCGCGCAGGAATTTCGCATATAAACCAGCATCAAGATGGTAAGCGTAGTTGACGCCATTCTTGGGCATGACAGCGAATTTTTCTTTGCGGCACGCCAGATGTTCAGCACAATAGTTGCCGTATTCCGTCGCATCTATGCCGCGCTTTTGTCCCGCCAGCCAAAAGTGCTGGAAGCCTGCTGCCCAATTGCTTTTGCCGGCAAAACCAAACGAGTGCACATAGTTTTTGCCCACATCGCGCCAGTTTTCAAATGAAATACCCAGCTTGAAGGTGCCATTTACGCGCGCCATAAATTCTTTTTCGCTCAACTCCAACACCTTGTGGAGATTGATGATGGGCGGAATAGTGGCTTCACCCACGCCCACAGTAGGGATTGCATCGGATTCAATCAGCGTTAAATCAATGCTTTTGCCAAAGGATTTTGCCAGTAAGGCAGCAGAGATCCATCCGGCAGTACCACCACCGGCTATTACCACTTTTTTCAAGGCTAATTCTTTCAAGGCTACACCTGTCGTCGTTACATTATTTATTGGGCAGATGGCACTATCGCTTCAAAAGCGCCGCCAGATGGGATCTTATTTTGCGAGCGACCAGCTCATCTGTGGGTGCCAGAATCCCCTTGATTTGCGGGGGTAAATGTTGACTGACCGTTTCTGGTTCATCAAACACGTAGTAATCAAACATTTTTTTCCAGATATCCCGTTGTTCTTTGGGTAAACCGCGCAACCCGAGCAATGCGTGATGCAACACATTTTCGGGATTGCCCATGTAATCCGGCACATTACGCCACCAGTAATTAACCAACACATTCAAACTGGTGTGCGCTTGCACGTGATGCCACCACATACTCGGGATGTAAACCGCATCCCCGGCATCAAGTTCTGCCACCACACTGGCGGCCAACGCCTGTTTAAAACGCGGGTATTTTTCGAAGTCCGGTTGCAACAGATCAACCATGCTGATAGCTCGCCCTGATGGCGTAATGTCCAGCGGCCCCACGTACAGGTTTTCCAGTTGTTCGGGTGGAAATAACGTGAAGGTCCGTTTACCCACCACATTACACGCAATGTTATCGGGGCAATCATAATGCGCCGCGATAACGCTTCGATTGCCCAACCAGATACTGACCAGTGGATCAATATGATTTAACCCGAGGTCATTTTCCGCGCGAAAGCCCGGCAGCCATTCATCGACACGGGTAGAACCAATATAAAACATCGGCGCATCAGGTTGATCATGGTGCTGCTCAAGCAACGCCAGGACATTGTTCAGGTTGGCTTCAGAGCGCTGGAAATTAAATCCGCTATAGTCTTTATTAAAGAATATTTTTCCTTGTATCTCCGGCTCGCCATAGTAATAAGTGACCGGCCTGCCGCTGTAGAAACCACGCAAATATTCACTGACCTGGCGATCCGATTGCTGCGCTTTTTTGACTATAGGCCAATCAGCTACAATGCCTTTTAACAGCAGCGGTTCCCGGGATTGAAAAATCCAATCCGGAATCTGTTGAGGACTGCAACCCTCAATGGCTTTTACTGTGTTTGAACCATCAGTCATAGGTTCTATTCAGCTTCCCGTTGGCTTTTCAATTTAATCAGTTTATTCATGTTGGCAATCGAGGCAACAGCCATATAAATAGGCAAGAGATAACCCTGCTCATTTAACTTGCCCAGCACGTCGCCACTCAATTTATTCAGCACATCTTGATTGATGGTATAAAAACCCAAAAGCTGTGCCTGCCGGCCCGTGGTCAGAGTAATATCAAACGTAACCGGCTCCAGCAGGTTGTGCTCAAGCAACACCTTATCAAACCCTTTACCCTGTTCATTCCAGACATGGATAGTCTCCAATAAGGACGCCATGTACTCCAGGTACTCGCTGTTGCCGCCTTGCTCAAGGAACAGTCGCTCGCCTTCAATCTCGCTGACTCGCGGACTGTCCATGTTGATATGCATAACACGGTTTTTCTCGGCTTCGCTACCGGCAGGATTGCGCTGAAAACCGATAAGGAAAGGATGTCGCTGCATCATCAAGGGAATATAGCTTGCATCCCAGCCCCGCTCACTCAGAAAGAGATTTTCCCCTTCTTCAAACCCAAATAACGCCACGGCGTTATAGCCATCGTTTTCTTTACTTTTTTGAAACAGGATCGGGTAGTGCGCCTGAATAAAATGAAATTCCATGGGGAAGGTGTTCGTCAGCATAACGCCATCGCCCAAGGCTTCATCTTTGCGGGTAATAACACGGGTGTTCTTATGTTTGACGCTATTAACCAGTTCAATATTCTTCATAGGAGATCATCTTAATTTATGTGTTGTTTAATCGAATCAACCGGCTGGTTCATCTTCGAGAGATGCATCAACAGCTCGCGATGCCCTGGCAACCGGCCAAGCAAGCGACGCGTTTGCCGGGCATTTTTCTCAAAGTATTGCTGTGCCAGATGCAGTTCTTTCTGGCCAGGTTTTTGGTACCCGGCGACAAGGTCCTGCGAGAAGTCCATACCATACAGCACATACTGAAAACTTGCCGAGGAAAACAATTCTTCACGCTGCGGGCAATCGTATGCCCAAGGCGGCTGATAACGCCATAGACACAATAAGTCTTGCAGGCTGTCCGGTATGCTCGCCGGATTTTTATTTTCCTGCCAGTAAGCGGAGTCCGTTCTTGATGATAGTACATAGTGGAGTTTCAGAAACTCAATTACACGCTGCCAATGGTAGCTGAATTTATCGTTATAGCGCTTCGCCAAGGGTAACATCATCTCGAGAGTTGCCGGCATTTGTTCCGCCAGCATTTTAGCCGCCAGCTCGATCATCACCAGCGCAGAGGCTTCCAAAGGTTCGATGAAACCCGCTGATACGCCAACGGCAACACAATTTTTTACCCAAAACTTTTCCCGATGACCCGGTGCGAAAGAGATCTTGCGAATATCGGTTTGCGCTGCCGGACTATCGGTGGCTTGCAGGTAGGCCATCAGCTCTCGTTCGGCATCGGCGTCGCTGGTAAAACGTGAGGAATAAACGTGACCTATTCCGCGACGGCTCTGCAAACCGATATCCCATATCCAGCCAGAGGACTGCGCCGTCGACTGCGTGTAACTTTTTATCGGGCTTGCATTATCTTTATACGGAACCTGAACGGCGAGCGCCGTATTGTTAAACAGGATGTCACGTTTATTTACAAAGGGAACACCATAATGCTGCCCCAGCAACAAGGCCGCGAAGCCGGAACAATCGACAAATAAATCGCCACTGATATCACCGGCTTCCCGGGTTTTCAATGCGGTAATAAACCCTTCGCTATCCGACTCCACGGCGGCTACATCCGCTGAAATATAGCGCACACCCAAGACATCACAGCAGTGCTGCTTAAGAAAAGCAGCAAACTTTCCCGCGTCCAGGTGATACCCATAATTCAGCAGATAATCGTATTCCGGCGTGCTCGCTTCTTTGGGCGCCAGTTGGCTGTCACATACCAGGCTCTGCGGACACACGGCTTCTGCAAAAGCGACCTGATCACGGAATGCGGGCCAGATTCGCGCCAGGTTCATTTCACCCCAGGCTTCCGGCAAGGTAAAGGGATGGTAGTAGGATTCCCGCTTGCCCGACTGCCATCCGACAAAGCGGGAACCCTGTTTAAAACTTGCATCACAGCAGCGAATAAAACCTGCCTCTGCAATGCCCATGGTTTTTAAGGTATCGCGCATTGAAGGCCAGGTACCTTCACCGACCCCGAGAATATTTACGGTGGGCGACTCAACCAGCGTAATCGATACATTCCGCCCACGCCCCTGGGCATGCGCAGCTGCCAGAGTACCCGCCGTCAGCCAACCGGCGGTGCCGCCTCCGACAATGACAATCGATGTTACTGGCTTACCCATACAACTCTTCCTGCCTGCGAATCGCTTTTTACTAAGGATAGGCGCTTATTTACGCAAGCGTTTGAATTTATTCTGATTAAAGTTATGCCTTGGCACGGTAAAAAAAAGCCGCTGAATATTCAGCGGCTTTTTCGAGCCTGAAAGGCATCCCTGTACATCAACTACACGTTAGAAGGTATAACGCGCACCGATGTTGTAGCGTGGACCGCTGGTGTAAACACCGGTGGTGTACAGGTCATGACGACCGTAGGTACGACGATATTCATCCGTAATGTTGATACCCTCAAAGAATATCGTGAAGTTATCATTGATGTCGTAGCTGGCATTGAGGTCGATTTGTTGATAATTCTCAACATAAGTCGGGTTAGCACCTGTGCCATCAGCGGTTCCATTCAGGTAGTCATCACGCCAGTTGTAGCTCAAGCGCACTTGTATACCATTCTTTTCATAGAAGGCGATAAAGTTGGCGCTGTCGCTCAAACCGGTCAATGCAAATTGCGGATCGACGATATTGCCGTCGTCATATTCGGTATCGGAATCAGTGATGGTGTAATTAGCAACAACACCAAAACCGGTATCCCAGAAGTTATGCTGAACAGCAAATTCCCAACCATCAAAGGTCGCTTCCTGCTCATTCAGGAACTCTGTGATGTTGAAGATCACATCTGGATCACCTTCCACACCATATACCCACGCCGGGTTTTTGGTCAGGTCTACACTAGGGTCGCCATCAGGTGTGTTGGCAACGATGTAGTCCTTAACGGCAGCAGTACTCCACTGATTGTTAGGATCAGCAGCAACAGCTGCGTCACGACGGCTACCTTGCGATGGGTCCGGCGCATTAAAGATCACTTCCGGCGATACAGTTGTACCGATAAAATTCTTAACATCTTTTCTGTAGTAACCGACCGACACATAGCTAGCTTCGTCGTAGTACCACTCCACAGACAAGTCGAAGTTATCGGAGATAATCGGCTTCAGATTCACATCGCCACGTGTACCACTACCACCTGCACTACCGGGGAACATGGATTGAGGTGCAACACCACGACCAATAGACAGGGCGCTCATCTGATTCCACAGCGGACGACCAAGGCTGCGACCATAAGATGTGCGAACCACCACGTCATCGGTCACGTCGAATGCCAGGTCAATACTTGGCAGGAAGTAGTCGTAGCCACCCTCACCTTGCTTGACCGGCGTAACTTCGTAATCGTCAGCAGCGAGCAGATACATCTCGTTACCGCCAATCCACACAACTTCACCGGTATATTGCAACTCAATGGGTGTTGCGAAAGAACGAGTTTCTGTGTCTTCCCAACGAATGCCCAATGCACCACGTACCGGGATACCGATATCGTATTCTGCATTCAATTGAACCCAGGCACTGGTGGAGTCTTCTTCAATTAAACGAACATCATCAGGCGTGGGGTTCATACAGTAGTAAGTGCTACCGTTGGAGCAGTTAGCAAAACCACCGCCATCATCCAGGTTAGCTGCAGCATATTCGACCACTTTATTGAAATCAGCGACGAAACGCTGACCCAGCAATTGATCATGGCCATTACCACTGACATTGTCGAAGTAGCTGGCAATGTCTGAAACTTTGTAGCCATCGAGCGGTACGTCACCTTCATCACCCAGCCCACCCCAAGTATCACGCTGGTTGTTTGCAAAGGTGGAGCGGTTGGTTTGCTCGATCCGAGACACGCCGAAATCAAGGCTCAGGCTGTCAACGAATTCAAAGTTACCTTTGAACTGGAATTGATCGATTTCGTGCAGCATGCGTGCGTTGCGGAAAGAACTACCGGTAATCTGGAGGTCTTCGAGACGCGCGGTATTACCACCATCACTATTCAAAATACCAACATTCAGCACCGGCAGATCTGAACCAAGATAAACAGCAGAGCTATCGCGAACAAACGCAGACGTGGTGATTACGTTGCTGTTACCGTATTCGCTGTCTGGTTTGGATTCAGCATCTGAGCTGTGAATATCAAATTCAAGCGTTAAACGATCTGTTACTGACCACTCAACATTCAAACCGATAGACTCATTCTCATTAACGCTGGAGTTAAAGCCGGCACCGAAGGTTAAGTCAGCGCCTCTGTCCCCAGTCAAACCAAACTCTTCGTACATCAACGGTACTTCGACTACGCCATCACCGTTATCGGTCCAGGAGGTCCGACGGTTTCCACCGAAGTTAAACCAGGCGCCTACATCAGAGAATTTAGAAGACTCTTCTTTCTTGGAATAGGTGTAATCCAGAGTAGAAGTAATATTTTCGGTTGGTGCAAACTGCAGTACCAACTGTCCGTTCAGACGCTTGCGCTCGTATTCGTTGAAGTTGTAACCCGCTTGTTGCGGCACACCGTAAACATCAGCAGGAACAACAACTTCCTCACCATCCATAACCGCTGGGCTTGGGGGATTGGTATGGAAGTTAGTGTCTTGCAGGTTGGTGATTGCACCCCAGCCATCAGAGCCAGCCGGGAAATAACGCCAACCGGTACCGATTTGTGCATTGGCGTTACCACCTTCACGCTCCTGGTAGCTCATGGACAAGCCAACACCGAAGGTGTCATCGGCAAAGGTGTTGCTATAGATACCGGAAATTTCCGGCGTCAATGACGGATCTTCTGCTGAATCGTCGTAAACACCTTTGACGCCCGCAGAGAACTGCTGGCCAGGATTATCCAATGGGCGCGCAGTCTTGATGTTAATGGTCGCACCCACACCACCGGCCGGATTTTCGGCGCGAACCGTTTTAAACACTTCAACGCCGCTGATGCCTTCAGACGCCAGGTTAGAGAAGTCAAAGGAGCGCGAACCCGATACGCTGGTTGCTTCGATAGTGGTACCGGGCATCTGGCGACCGTTCAAAGTCACCAGGTTATAGTCGGGGCCGAAACCACGCACGGTGACTTTGGAGCCTTCACCATTGCTACGGTCAATCGACACACCGGTAATACGTTGGAGGGATTCTGCCAGGTTGGTATCAGGGAATTTACCGATATCTTCAGCGGAGATCGCATCTACCACACCTTGCGATCCGCGTTTGATATCCATAGAACGCTGCAAACTACCCCGAATACCGGTAACGACGATTTCTTCAACCATCTCGCCGCTTTCTTGCGCGATAGTGGTACCACTTAGCCCCACAAGGGCATAAGAAGCCACTGCCGTCGCAATAAGTTTCTTCTTGAAGCCTACTGTTTTTTTGTTCATGAAATTCTCCGGTTTCTTATTCGTCTGGAATTATTTACCCGGTACTGCCGCACACCCCTACGAGAAGGGAACCTTGGTTGCAGAGGTATGGACGCCTTTGGGAATAGAGGCGATTTTTTTATTTAACAATCCATAACAACCGAGTTACTACTGAGTAAAGTTATTGCGTGTTGGTTGTTTATTAGACGTTAACTAAACCAACCCCACTCTAACGCTAGGCGATGTTTCCACTCCCTGCCAGCAGCGTCGTCCCACTTTGGCGGCTAATACCAACATGAACTATCTCACTTTTACTTTTTTAAAGTGGGAAAACAGATTTTTTCTTAATAATCAATAACTTAAAATAGTCACAAACCTGCGCCAAAATAAAAGTGGGAAGTGTAAAGATAAATTTTTTTCGCCTTTTTCAGCATTAATTCCCGTTATTTTCTTTTTCAGGGACAGCACTATCAGCGCGTTACAGGTGTGAAATTTCTCTGCGCAATGACGAGGCAAAAGCAAAACGTTTTTTAACATCGCGCACCAATTGTTTTCATTTGCACTGTACAGAAATCGTGCACCACGCCGTGGCATGCAACCTGATAATGCAGGCGGCCCTTACTGTCACGAAGACAAAAACTAATCGCTCAACAGATCGGATTCGTAGTCAGCCAGTGCGTCCGGCAACAGCGGATTTTCCAAGGTAATGAGTTGGCGATTTTTTAACTGTAAACGCTCCGCCAGATTGCCGTAGTGACGCTGAAAAATTTTATCCAGCTCGCCATTTTTAATAATGATTTGCATTCCCTGATCAATGCGCCGCGCCAGCTCTTTGTTTTCCGGGTTGACGTAAAACACCAGCGGGAAAGGGTAGTAGAGCAAAAGTTGTTCATCGGTTTGCAAACCCTCGGGAATGGCGGCCCGCTCCTGATAAACACCCTCTACTTCGTTTGCACCGAACGAAACATAATCAAATTGCTTGTCGCGCAGGCGAGTGAACAGATCATCAAAGGTGCCTTCCTCTACCACGGGATATTTGTTATGGCGGAACAGCGCCGCATCGGCCCAGCCGAAGGGAATACCCAAGCGCTGCTGTTGCAATTGTTCGGCGGTGCGGATGCCGGCAAAGGTATCGCGATCAGCGGTGCGGATGATCAACAGGCGATAACCCAGCAAGCCTTTCATCATGGGATGGGGAATCAGGATCTTGTCCTCCTTGGCCAGCTTGGGATTGCCCGCCACCGTACCGAAGACATCGAAACCCTTGGTGCGAAATATCGCTGCTTCATCCGCCGGGTCGGGATAATCGGTCACATCCTCCACCACCGGGATTTCGCCGTAGCCCTTGCGGGTAACCTCCAGCGCCGCGTGCAATACATCGCGCTCGTAGGCCTGGCGGGAGCTGGTTTTATTGCCATTCCAGAATTTAATGACAGTGCCCTGGGAATTTGAGCTGGTGTAATGCCATAAAAACAGCAGCGGCGAACAAATCAGCAAGACAGAGACGATATAAAGGGGACGAATGCTCATGGTTTTCCTCTCACCAAACGCTTTTTAATAAACATGTCATTGACCTGATACCGCACAGGTTGCGGGGGCAGGCGCTGAGTCCGGAGCCTGATCACTGGTTTTGATCCGAAAACTGTTGCCGGGCACGGTCAATACCATGCCATCGGAAAAGGTGACTTGCGTGGGTGCGCAGTGGACGTTGTAGGCGATGTAGGTCATCAAGCCGTCTTTATCAAAGGCCACCGCCGTCGGACTCGATGCCGTTAGTTCATCGGTGCCGGTAGCCACATGACCCAACTGTTTGTAAGTGTGAATCCAGTGGTAGGTATGGGCCTTGGTTTCGCCATCTTCCGGGTGATAGTCAAAGGCCCGGCTGGCGAAGTCAGCGGCTGCAGCGGCGCCGTCCGTCATGGCCCAGATATTCCACCAGACATCCGGCCACTGGTTGGCAGGCAACCCGGACGGCTTGCCGTTGCTCGACTCGGACAACCCCAGGGTCACGTAATCTTTCAGGTAATCCGCGTGCTGCCCGATATGCAGCACCAGCGGACTCAACGGCAAGCCCTGGATGCCCAGGATGTGGGCGTAAGCCTCACTGAACCAGGTGGTGAACACATGGCCGTTGCCCCAGATAATCGAGGTGGTGGGCTTGGTATATTCCGGCGGGAAGTTGTCGTAGTCCGCCCCCTTGCCGGTGTGACGATCAATATTGTTCCAATATTCCCAGTAGGTCGCGGTCGATGAGGCATGCAAGTAAATGCCGCGATCTACCAGCGCTTGCTGCCCGGTTATCAAGCCGTAAAGAATGATAGCCCCGTAAGCGTTAGCCGCCTCGGATGTGGATTCGTTGTTGTTGCCGAGCACAAAGTTGGCGTTGCCCGAGGCCCAGGAAAAGCCATAAGCGGGGTCGAAGTTGCGCAGGTAGGGAAACAGGGGATCGTCGCGCCCGGCCGCGTAGTCGCGGATCAGCAATTCCACCATCGGGCCATATTGCCTGGCGCTGCACCAGTCAGGCTCCACGCGGCATACCTCGGCGGCGGCGCGGACAAAATAACCGTAGTGGAAATGGTGGTCATTCAACTGCTGGTGCGCAAAGAAGGATTCGTTAAAGCCCAGCAGGGTGTTCCAGTCCTGGTCATACACAAAGTATTTACTGCTATCCAGCTCGCCGCTGGTGTCCGCGCGAAACCAGTCTTCCATCTCCCGCTTTAGCCAGTCGATCAGTTGGTCTGCCTCCGCCACCATGTCGTGATCGCGGGCGATAGCAGCCAGCTCTGCGGCTCGGCCGAGCATCTTTCCGGTCCAGTAGGTGTCCTTGTGGGTATTCCATTGTGCCGGCCCCTGATTAACAAACCCGGTAATCAATGCGCGCAATTGCGCCGGATCGTAATCGCCGATTCCGGCAGGGAAGAAGGGCAGCACCCCCACAAAAGGCAGGGTGTAGCTGAACTGGTCGGTGGCAGCAAAGCGGGTCAGGCCGCGTGCGCTGCGTACCTGGTAATCGGTAGCGGTCTGGGTGGAGTTTTTCCAATGGAGGGGCAGCATCCCTGCCAATGTAGTGACCGAATCTCCATTAAAGCGGTACTGATGTGTCACGGTAACCTGGTTATTGCGGCGATTGACGGCATAGTCGATGCGCACTTCATCCACCCGTTGCCGGCCGTGATCCGTAAACGTCCTGATCATGGCCTCGTCCGGCGTGCCCTTGCTCAACGGCAGGAGCGCAACGGTCAACTGCTTGCCGTGGCCAGCCCGGATTTCGTTACCCGCCACACCACTGAAACGGGTGCTCTCATCACCCACCAGCAGAAAATAGTGGCGGTTGCCCGCCACGTCGGTCCAGAGCCCCAGGGTGTTTTCGCCACGGTGGAAGATGCCCTTCTGATCGCCGTTGGCGGCATGGGTCCGCAGGATAAGTTCACCGTCCAGCGCGGTGAAGTACACGTAAGGTGAGCCGTGGACAAAGGTGGCTTCCATCACCGGTGTGGCGTCGCTGCGCCACTGCACGGTCACCGAGCCATCGCTGAAATCTTTGAGATACGCCTGGAGTTGATTGCCCGCCGAGTTACCCACCGCCATGCCGTCGAAGACCTCGCGATAAGGTTCGGGAATGCGGTAAGCATATTCTTTGTCGCCAGTGCGTAAGCCGCTGGGAATACCGAGGAGGCGCGCACCGCGCTCGCTGATCCGCGCGGTGATGGGGTCCGGTGTAATGTAACCCGCCTGAGCGGTATTACCGGTGGTCATTTCGCCGTGAAAGGCCACCGAACCCCACCAACGGTGGGTCATAGTGGGTCGGTCGGCAGCAGGGGACACCAACTGGGGATACAGGCGGGTGGGCGCAGCGCAATCGCGCACCTGGGGCTCTACCACCCCGGCATTGAGGATTTGACCTCCATCACATTGGTAACTGGCCGGATTGATCACGCGGCTGACATTGCCCGCCCCATAAGATGTAAATACGGACTGACAGCCTTGCGTGAGCATCAACGCACTCAGCAGGAGTGCCGCTCGTATCTTTATCACTACATACGCCCTGATTGTTATGCGTTATTAATATGGCAATTGACCGTTACCGGGGAACATCCTGTCCTGGCATGTGAATTCTTGTTGTCTGTTGAACTATTTTTAACGGCGCGCGAATAAACGTCGTCCCAGATTGACTTTTTTCTGCAACATGGGCTGTCTCACTTTTCGACAAAAAAAGGCGGGAAAGACCGTCTAACGCAAGCGTGGTGTGGGTTTGCGCAGAAAGCAGGACTTTCCTCTTTTATTGCTGCATGGCATTCGCCAATCATAGAGTCCACTTTACCCAGAGAGCCTAGTGGGACGACGGCGCATTTTTTGCCCGTTAGGCTGGTTGCAGGAGTGGAGTTAACTCCCATCGGTCTATCCCCGCCCAGGATGTATCTGGAGGTATCGGCGGGGCCCAGAGTTAAGCGACGGGCACAGCAATGAAGCTGACGATAAGAGGTAAATGACGCCTGGACGCGAAGAACGTGCGCACCCCGACAAGCTTTCGGTCGTCGGGTATTAACTCGAAATAATAATGTCTAACAACGAGGAACATCAGATGTGTCTAAAGAGACTAGGCAGCCGTGCCTTCTACTTGCTCATCCTGTTTGCCTGCGCCAGTGTTAACGCTCAGACAAATCTGGCTCTCAACGCTCCTGCCTCTGGCAGTACCAATCTCCAACCAGGCAACTATGCCACTGACGGTAACGCCAGCACCCGCTGGGAATCCGCTCACGGTATCGACCCGACCTGGCTTACGGTAGATCTGGGATCACAAAAAAGCCTGGCCTCAGCCCAAGTGGTCTGGGAAGCAGCCAACGCCGAAAACTACCTGATTCAGGGCTCCAATAACAATGCGGATTGGACCACCTTGAGTATCTTTACCGGTGGGGCTTTCGGTAATCGTACGGATAACCACACGATCAGCGGCAGCTACCGCTGGGTGCGCATGCACGGCACCCACCGTAGTGTCGGTAATAATTGGGGTTATTCCATTTATGAGTTCCGCGTGTTCGGTGCGACAGCATCCAGCTCGTCGTCCAGCAGCACCGCCGGTAACTGCAACCTGGGCTGCGTGAATACGCTCAACGGCAACACAATGCGCGCCACCGTTAGTGCCGGCAACATCGTGGATATCCACTACCGCGTGAATGGCGGCTCACAACAGAATTTCGGTATGACGCTGAATAATGGTGTGTGGACTTACGACATCACCAACTTGCCGGCAGGGGCAAGCGTCAGCGTGAGCTTCACCATCATCACCAATGGTGTGGGCAATACCACCGCATGGAATACCTACACCCTGGGCAGCACACCTTCATCGTCCAGCAGCTCTTCATCCAGCAGCAGCTCATCCAGCTCGACCAGCACACCGAGTGGTACCAACATCACCGGTCTGGGCGGCACCATTACCGCGCAGTACAACAACTCACCGGCCGGTGAAGGCGTTGCCAACCTGATCGATAACAATGTGAACACCAAGTTCCTGACCGTGGCCAGCTCGTCCTGGGTACGCTACCAGGCACCGGCGTCTTATATTGTCACCGGCTACACGCTGACCTCGGCGAACGATGCACCGGAGCGCGACCCGCTGAGCTGGACCCTGCAAGGTTCCAACAACGGCAACACCTGGACCACCATCGACAGCCGCTCGGCGCAGGACTTCCCCAGCCGCCTCCAGACCCGTGCGTTTACCTTTAACAACAGCACCGGTTACACCTACTTCCGGTTCAACTTCAGCAACAACAGCGGCACCATGACGCAACTGGCCGAGATGAAGCTGTACGGCACCCCGGGTGGCGGCAACAATAACTCTTCATCAAGCTCATCCAGCAGCAGCGTACCGCTAGGCAACATCGTGCCCTTGTATAACTCGTCCACCCCGCTGGAGCCGGCGATCAAGGTACAACAGGGCAATCAGTTGATTACCCGCATCGCTGACCGCGCGCGTGACCGCCATGCCAAGGAAAGCCACTTCCAGGCCTATGATCACTGGTTGAGCTTTTACTGGGAGCACCGCACCGCGTCGATCGAGATCATCGAAACCCAGTTTCCGGATGATACTGCCACCATTCGTATGAATGTCAGAACCCAGTGGCGCCTGAACGATACCGAAGCAGAAAACCGTTGGTTCTACCGCGGTATCGGCACCGTGGCGGAATACTGTGATAACGGCACTATGGTGGTGGTTAATGACCTGAACTACTACAAAGAAAGAACCGGCAACTGCCGCACCGGCCAGCCGATCCGCAAAGGCGACAAACTGGAGTTTGAACTGAGCCAGTTCCTTGATCCGAGCGTACCGCGCGGCCGTGCGCCTTACTATGGCACCACCTACCTGTACATCGTCGGTGAAGGCATTGTGCCCTGGGATATCCTGCCCGGCACCTTCAATACCCCGATGTTCGGCGGCGGCACCAAAGATTCAGTGAAGATTCCTGCGCAAGCCTGGCTGGGCGGCGGCACCACCCTGCCCTACGACCATTCCAACGAGCCGGATAACCACTACATCCAGATGGCCACCAACCTCGGCTACAACAACGGCCAGCCGTTCGTTCTGGGTCGCCGTGTACACCACACCTCGTTCGTTGATGGTACCCATGACGAGCACCTGGAAAACGGTGTGTTCGATGGTATGCCCGGCAAAGCCGGCCCGCATTATGTGAACGACCGCTGTACCGCATGTCACGTGCGCAATGGTCGCGCCGCACCGGCCAACCTGGGTGAGCCGTTAGATAAGTGGGTATTCAAAGTCGGTGACGCCAACGGTAATCCGCATCCGCAATTGGGCCGCACCTTACAGCCCAAATCGTCCGGCGGTGCCGCGAGTGAAGGCGTCGCGTCTTTGCAAAGCTGGAGTAACGTGGGCGGTTTGCGCGCACCTAACTACAGCTTCAGCGGTGTACAACCTGCGACCTTCTCCGCACGCATTGCACCCTCGCTGGTCGGTATTGGCTTGCTGGAAGCGATTCCGGAATCCGCCATCCTCGCGAAAGAAGACCCGAACGATGCCAACGGTGACGGAATCTCTGGCCGCGCTAACCGCGTGATTGACCCGGTTACCGGTCAAACCCGTTTAGGTCGCTTCGGCTACAAAGCCGGTACCAGCAGCGTTAAACATCAGGTGGCGAGCGCACTGAACAACGATATGGGTGTGCGCACCTCTGTGCTGCCCAACCCGGATTGTGGTTCTGCCCAAAGCGATTGTGGCCCAAGCGGTTCCGAGTTGTCTGACACCCACCTGAACAACCTGGTGAAATACAACTCGCTGCTCGGTGTGCGTCCGCAACGCAACATCAACGATGCAGCAGTACAACGCGGCAAGACCCAGTTCACCAACATCGGTTGTGCCGGTTGTCACACGGCGTCAACCTACCAAACCAGCGCCAACCATCCGCTGGCCGAGCTGCGTAGCCAGACTATCCAGCCCTATACCGACCTGTTGTTGCACGATATGGGTCCGGGCCTGGCAGACAATCTGGGTGAAGGTCAGGCGTCCGGTTCCGAATGGCGTACCGCGCCGCTGTGGGGCCTGGGCTTGTCAGCTTGCGTCACCGGTGGTGTAACCAACGCCGGCCAGGGCCAGCAAGTCTGTACACCGGTTCACAGCTACCTGCATGACGGCCGCGCCAGAACCATCGAAGAAGCCATCCTGTGGCACGGTGGTGAAGGTGAAGCCTCCAAAAATGCCTACCAGGCATTGGGCAGCTCACAAAAACAAGACGTACTGCGTTTCCTGGAATCCCTGTAATCCCCGTGCGACGGTGCCCCTGCGCCGTCCACAACTCGTCTCGCCCGGGCAGCAATGCCCGGGCTTTTTTATGGAATTAAAACTCCCAGTTAACCCCACCGGTAATCTGATACGCACTCGTATTCGCATAACTGCTCACGACCTTACCGGAGATAAATGTCGATACGCCGTTAGGTAACACGAACGCGGTACTGACATCCCATTGATAAAACAGGCTGTCCGCCGAATCTCCGCGCAACTCAAAATTACCCAGCGCATCAGCGTCCGTCAGATTAAACCTGATGTAGTCATTACTCAGATACGCCTGATTCACCGCGCTGAAACGTACGCTCGGGATCATCACCCCCCAATCCATCGCAAAGGTATAGCTGGTATCCAGACCGAGACTGGTGTTGAGCTGTTCGTGGGTTTGGTCTTCGGCAGACGTTAGCCAGGGTGAATCACCGGTTTCCGCAAAAGCATCCACCTGCGTGTTGAGGTAATCCAGACGCACAAACGGTTTGAGCGCCCAGGCACCGGGTTGCCAGTTGTATTCAAACTGCGTGCTCACACTGAACTGATCGCTGCCGTAATCGCTGTTGGCGACCGAGACATCCGGGAAGCGGATGATGCGCTGTGCTTCGGTATCGCCAGAGGCATAACCCATCTGCAGGTCGAGGCTGAGCGGGCCGCTGTACCAGGACAGAAAGCCGGTGAGGCTGATGACATCGGAATCCAGTGTGCCGCCGTCGTTAGCGAAGTCGACATCGTAAGAGGCCCAATCCACCGCCGCACCCAGATTCAGGTTGCTGTTAACGCGATAGCCCAAACCGAGCAACACACCTACAGCTTCGGATTCATAACCCGCTTCACGCCAGGTCTGCTTGCGTTCAAAGCTTTCCATCTGGACCGAGGTCAGCACCGTCCAGGGCGAATCAAAACCATCGCCCGCTGCACCGCCGGAGGACAGTATATGGTCATTAAAACCGACCACGGCACCGCCACTGCCGCTACGCATCTGCGCCATACCCTGGTAAATGCGCGAGGTTTTATTGCGGCTGTTTTCTGCCAGCAACCGGCTCTGAATCAAGGCTTCATCCGGTGCGATTTCAGCCATGATGGCATTAAGATCGCCCTCCGCCGCCTGGGCATACAACAGATCGCAATTGCTATCCAGCCGCGTGGACAACTCACCGGCATTACAGGCATCTTCCAACATACTGGCCACGGCCTTGTTACGCGCACCGTCTACATACAACTCGAAGGCAAAACTCGGTTCTGGTTCTGGTTGCGGCTCCGGCTCTGGTTCGGGTTCGGGCTCCGGCTCAGGTTCTGGCTCGGGTTCCTGCTCAGTGACCTCTACGGTCACGACAGTCGAGCCACCGTAACCGGAATCGTCCACCACAAAATACGTAAAGGTATCGGTGCCGACGAAATCTTCGCTGGGCGGGGTATAAACAAGCTGATTGGTTTCACTATCAAAAATCACCGAGCCGTAGCCGGTGGATGTGGAATCAAAACTGTCGATAAAGAGATTGTTGTTCTCACTGTTATCCGAGGTATCGTTGGCCAATACATCAATGGCAATCGAGCCGGTGCCCTGTATCATGGTCGCCGTGTCGGGATTGGCAATAGCCGTTGCGTTAGCCTGCTGCACCGCCGAGGCTAACAGTAGTAACGGGATGGAATGAAGTGGATTTGTACTGCGTTGCTTCATACAAAATGTCCTTTTGTCGAATGAATTGAAATAAAAAAAACGAGGAGCGAGTACCGCAGATGGCCACACAACATCAAGGAAAAACCATATTGTGCACCTGGGAAATCGGGGGCGAATTGGGACATATTTCACGCTATTCTGCAATAGTCAAAGCGCTGGAATCAGACGGGCACCACGTTGTGCTTGCGTTAAAAGATCTGTCGCGCGCTTACCCGTTTTTTTGCACCACCAAAGCCACGCTGATGCAAGCGCCGGTGTGGCTGCCCAAGGTCACCATGCAACGCCCTATCGCCTGCCTTGCCGACACCTTATTGTGCCTGGGCTACCTGGAAACCGATCCACTCGACTGCCTGGTGCAAGCCTGGGAAAGCATTGTTAATAGCGTTAAACCGGACCTGATGATTTTCGATTACGCGCCCACCGCGATGATCGCACTGCGCCACACCCGAATTCCCAAAATATTAATCGGCACCGGTTTTGCCGACCCCATTCCCGGCCGGCCTATTGTGGATTGGCGACCCTACCCACAAGACGATGGCCTTATCGCGCGACAGGAAGAGCGCGTGTTACAGCAAGTGAACGCTGTACTCGCACGTCGCCACCAACCCACGCTCGCGCAACTCACCGACTTATTTGCGGTAGATCGCGTAGTCATCAGCACTTTTCCGGAACTCGATTTGTATAGTGAACGCGACAACGCCGACTACTGCACCGGCCCCACCGCGAAATTGGTCGACACACCGGTGAAATTTGCCAGCGACGCACGCCCGCGCATCCTCGCCTATTTAAAACCGGCGCACCCGAATATCGAATTGCTGGTCACCGCCCTCGCCCGCTGTAAAGCCAACGTATTTATCGCCTGCCCCAAAGGCCCGGCAAATTTATTTACGCCCCATGTCAGCGAACGCTTTCAATTCAGCAACGAACTGGTGGACCTGCAAGGTGCCATGAGTGAGGTTGATGTCTTTGTCGGCCACGGCAATGCATCATCCGTGAAAGAAAGCCTCGTGGCCGGAAACCCCACGGTGGTGTTACCGATTCAACTCGAACAATTACTCACCGGCAGAAAAGTGCAGCAAGCCGGCTTCGGTGTGCTGGTAGAAAAAATACCGGGGCTGGATGAGATGGTAAAACTCCTGAATGACGTGTTGATGAATGGTGATGCTTACCGGGCGAATATTCAGGGATTATTGGAACGGCACCCGGCGCCGCGGTTGTGTGTGGCGGAGGCGGTGGAAAACGCGGTGACGCAGTTACTGCGGTAATACGGCAAATAAGTAGCAAGAAGTAGATGTACAACACAAAGTTACCCACAAACAGCTAAGGGAATTGCGCGCAGTACATCAACGCTCTAGTATTTCACCTTAAAATAATTTCCAGGCACCCGCTGAAAAGGATTCTCTAATGCTTGATTATCACTCCTCGACTAAACAGCCATTATCGATTCCCTTGTCTTTGCTCTCACATCCTGTTGAAGGCAATCCAGAGCGGCCTGTAAATATAGATTTACCCGCATCTGATCTGATACATGAAATATTGCATTTCATGCAGATCGGAGAAGGAGTCGCGATTATTGTCAGCAGAGATGAAGACGAAAAGAAGGAGCCCTGCAAACGTATTTACCTACACGCCTTTACAGGCGCGCGCGACGAGGCATCGGTGAAAGCATTTAAGCAGTCCATGGCTGCCCATAAAAAAGCAGGCACCATGGGTCCGAGTGGTGAAGAATGCCTGCTTTACACAGGCCATGTCGGCATTTCTTTCCAATCCAAAAGCCCCGTCTATGGCTTTAACCCCGACACTGGCGACCTGCCGGGCTGGTTAGTAATAGAAAGACTGAAGGAAAAATCGAGCTCATTCGATCCCTATCCAGGCGTCGTCACCGATGACAGTGCCGTATTTAATATGGCTAAAGCTCGTGGCCTGAATTATAAAATTCTTGAATATGTCTTTCCTGAATCGGCTTACAATGAAATCTATGAAGCCTTTAATAAATCCAAAAGCAACACGGGGTTAACCTATAGCTTTCCCGGTCAGGGTGGTGATTGCAATTGCGCTACCTGGCCTCAGGAAATCGGGTTGCCAATTCCTTGTAGCAGGGGGCAAATGAAGGAATATATTGCCAGCTTTGATGATAATGAAATTCGGAAAATGGGAGAATGTTGTGATAAATAATCAATTTGATACAGAGATTAAGGCACTGGCTGATGCCGCCAGAAAAATTCACGGTGCGCCTGAAAATCAACAAGCGGCCTTGATTCAGGATTACGTCAAGCAATTGCAAGCCCTCCTCAAGCAAGGCTGGAACTATGCATTGGGAAAAGAAAATGAAATTCGGGAAGACTTGCTGCCACCACAATATGTAGCGCAACGCAACCAGGTCATCGAAAACCTCCAGATCAAACTGGGCCGTTGCGCTGAAAAATACCGTGCAGCAATACCCAACTCCCCATCCGACAAACAAGCCCTGGCGGACTATTACGAAACCTACAATGAGTTGATTCGCGTTAACGGCGGTATCATTGCACTGGACCCGGATGCCGAGCTACCTGATGACCTGATGCCAAAGGACTATGTGGACTACTGGCTCACCTGATGCAACCAGAAGCTTTTTCAGCAGTGGCGCACATCACATACACTTTTATGCTGGCCGTGCCATAATCAGCGCTGTCGTACAGTCAAGCTTTTCCAACCATAACTACATAGGAGCTAATAAGATGCAACGCAAGACCTCTACCCTATCCGCCGCTGTCATTGCTTTATTCACGCTGTTGATCATCGCCCCGCTGTCGTTTGCGGAATCCAACGCGATTGCCACCATGGCGCGTATTCTTACCGAGTTGAATCACTACCCGTCCGCTGAGCAAAAAGCAACCCTGGCGGCGATCAGCAAAGATGAAAGCAACAGCGAAGCCACGCGCGCGATTGCTGAAGCGATTCATAACGTTGAACACAAAGCCAAAGCTGATGATGTTGCTACACTGAAAATCGTCAGTGAAACAGAATCCACTACTGAAGAAGAAAAACAGCTGGCGGAAATTGTGATGAACCTGAACCACAGCGTTAATGCAGAAACCAAGAAAGCACTGGAAGCTTTAGCGAAGTAAAAAATGATACGAACCGAGATGGTGTGAAGTACACCATCTCGTTGCAGTTCCTCAGTTACCCTTCTTATAAACGCTTTTATCTAAGCAACCTGCGCAACAAACTCAAGCCGTGGATCAATTCTGGATGGTGTGATCTCAATGATTTCCGCGCTGACAATATCTTCAATGACAAACGGATCTTCATCCACACGCGCTTGCAGCGCCGCCAGGTTGGTGTTATGCGCCAGAATTCCACCCCCCAACGCTAATTGAAGGCTACCGGCCATTAAAAACACCCCTTCATCGAAACCGCGCTTGATCCATGCCTTGTGGGCTTCCATATGCTGGCCTGCTTGTGATTTATTGGCAGAAAATTTTAACAACACGATGAACATAGTATTCCCTCCTGGGTTTATAACAACGATCTAATTATTTGCTTGCACGGATTCCGCTATCCAAGCGCACATTTGCTCGACCTCCCGCTCAATAAATTTTTTATCAGGAAACGCATTCGCCAGTGTCGCAACGCCTTGGCTGCGGGCCAGAATATGCATCGACATATCATCCGCCTTTTTTCCAAACCCCAGCTGCGCAAACTGCTTACCCAGCCAGGAACGAAACAAGGTAAACAATTTATTCGCCTCATCTTTGGAAGCATGATCAAGCTTGGCCAGCTCGGAGCATAAAGTGCCCACCGGGCAACCGTAACGCTCGATTTTGGTTCTGTTCATCATAAGGATGTGAATAAAACAGCGGATGCGCTCCTCCGGCGACTCGGCTTCACGCTCCCATTGCTCCAGCAACGCCTGCGTATTCGCCATGCGCCTATCGATCACAGCCGCAAGAATTTCATCTTTGGTTTTAAAGTGATAGTAAAAATTGCCACGCGAGATCTGCACAGCGTCCGCAATATGCGCGAACGACGTATGCTCGTAACCCTGTTGATAAAATAATTGATCCGCCGCTGCGACAATTTGATCGCGCGTTTTTTTATCTCGCATGGATACCCCTTTATAGATCCCTACATAAGCCTTTTGCCGACAGACCACCCCGCCAAAAAATAGGACAACCGTCTTACAAGGAATAAATTAGGACGGTCGACCTAGAATGTCAACCATCAATTGCCCAGTATGTGTAATTCCGTGTAATTGCTTTTTTCAATAAGCGGATCGGCAATATAAAAACCGGAAAAGCCATAACAAATTGTTATGTAAAGCCGTGCTTCACTACTGGCATGTAAAGCAGCAATAAGCTTTACTATTTGGCAGTACGATATTGGGATTCAGACAAGGCGTGTTGTTATGGACATCTTCACTCGGTTTAACCGCAAAGCTATCCAAGACCGGCAGACAGATATGCTGGGCGAACTGACCAACCCCACCACACTACCCATCAATAAACCGCAACCTGCCATCACCTTTCCCGGTATCACATTCCAGTTCACAGGAACCTGCGCTTTTGGTACGCGTAGCCAATGCCAAGCCGCTATTGAAACGCTCGGCTGCATTAACTCCGACAGCGTAACTAAATCATTAAATTATCTGGTGCCGGGCACCTATGTGACAGATAGCTGGGCGCATGAAACATTCGGGCGGAAGATAGAAAAGGCCATGGCGCATCGGGATAGTGGGGTGCCGTTGGTGATTGTTACGGAAGAGCATTGGATTGGAGAGGCTGGTCTTGCTTGAAAGATGGTACCGCTGTGTGCCCAAAGCGGACATATCATTGAATTATTCAAACGTATACGTTTAGAAAAAGAACCGAAATTTAGCAGTTTCGATAATCTATGGCGGCTGCTATCTGCTTTTTGAGCGTGCCAAATTTGGATGGGAAAATGAAATACGACCATTTGTTGTCAAATACTAATTCAATGATGAATCAAGTCTATTGGTTTCAACAGGACATCAAGCTTCCAAAAGCAGCCTCGCACAGAGGCGTCTCGATACGTCACGTCGATATAAAGGAGATGCGCTCAAGTTTTATTAGAGAATTAAAAAGCACTGCTTTGAACTGGGTTTACTCTAGCAATAAGTATAAGACTTTATTTGAAGAAGAAATGTTATCTAGAAACGGAGATGCTCAGAACGCATGCTCATACCTAATGCAAGTAGCAGATCAGAAATTTCGTAAAGGAAACCCTCAAGGGCAATATGGGGAACTACTTTTATTTAACTTTATTCAGCATTTTTTCCGAGCCCCTCCGTTGTTACGCAAGATGCCCATTACAACAAATCCAAGCTTGGAGAGAAATGGAGCTGATGCGATCCACTACAGAGAAGATGCGGCGGAACAATGCTTTATACTTGGAGAATCAAAGTGCTACGAATCAAAATACAGATTCAACGAAGCTTTACAAGTATCTATAGATAGCATTGTAACGTCATTCGAGAATCTAGAGAACGAACTAATATTATACCAATTTGATGATTTTATTGACCCAGAACTTATAGATGTGGCAAAAAATCTGAAGGATGGAAAGCTTACCTCTCCAAAATTTGAATTGGTCTGCCTCATTATTTATGAGGAAAACAGGGATATCTCCGCGAATAGCCAAACTGAAATACAGAATAAAATTGAAGAATGTTTGAAATATCGTTGGGCGAATACACATAAAGACTTATACAAAAACGTAGGTGATCCAATAGTAAGTCGTATCCATTATGTTGTTTTTCCAAACTGGTCGTTGAGAGAGCTATTAGATGAATTCTAAGAAAAACATGGAAATGGCAAACAGAACTGTATTGCGGCATTTACTGGAAATCGAGCTTGAAAACTATGCGATAAAACTGAAACTAACAAATTCGCCAAAGAAAGTAATTTCATACGAGTTAATGCTTGATACTCTAAATCTTCTAAATCAAATTACCACTGGTGATCAGTCAGATTTCAATCGTCAGGTAGCCATAACGGCAGTTGCATTGCTTTGGACACACTCCGACCAAGCGATCAAAGAGAATTTGCGTAAAATATTAACTCCTATATTAGCGACTATTGGATTCTCTCCAAGCAACATTATGCTGGATGAAAGCTTACGTGAAAATGGTATTTATTCTTCCTTTGATAGCTACATCAGCAAACTTAAAATACTTGTAAATGATCGAAAAAATCAGATATACGTTGGTGAAAAATGTTATACCTTGACCTCCTTTCAGTCAGGGCTATGGAGATCTATTGAGAACCATAAATTACTTGGGATTTCTGCCCCAACGTCAGCAGGAAAATCTTTTTTAATATATTTAAAAATTATAGATTTGCTACATAAAGGTGCGGAAAGAATAGTCTATGTCGTACCGACATTAAGCTTGATTAGTCAGGTCACATCCGACATATCGAAACTAATGCATGAACATCGAGTATTAGGGATAGATGTTTTGAATTCCTTTGAGGAAAATTTAAATAGCTTTATATACGTTGTAACTCAAGAAAGGGCTATTTCAATTTTTTCTGAGGGTCACGTATCTGATTTAGATCTTTTGGTGGTCGATGAAATTCAAAATCTTGAAAAGGTTTCGTATGAAGGCAGCGACCGCTCGAAAATATTATATGACGTCCTGATTGACATAAAAAATGATGCCAATGTGGCGAAAATTATTCTGAGCGGGCCTAGACTTAAGAACATCGGGAGCCTAGGCTTTCGTGTTTTTGGTGAAGTTTCGCGCGAAGAGCAAACGGACTCACCTCCCGTTCTGAGTTTGACCTACTCAATATCAGAGAACAAGAAAAAGTATTTTCTTAATTTGTATTCGGTGCTTTTTGATGCACCACTACAAGTTTTGATAGAAAACAGTTTCCATATTAATGGTCTTGGAAAGTCGCTGTACAATGTAAATTTTAACAATTACCTGAATCAAGTTCTAGATTGCCTCAAAAACGATGTGAACGTTGTGTTCTCTCCAACCTCAAATCAAGCGAGAAAGTCTGCTAGTGATTTTTCAAAATTTAAAGGGAAATCAAATAACAAATGGTTAAAGAGCCTTTCTGAATACTTTAAAGGATCTGTTCATCCTAAGTATGAATTGGCAAAAATTGTAGAGTCGGGTGTGGCTTATCATACCGGAAAGACACCCATGCATGTTAGAAAGAGCATTGAATATGCTACATCTAAGCAGTTAATTAAGTGTCTATTTTGCACTACAACTTTGATGCAAGGAATGAACCTGCCCGCTAAAAATGTTGTTATTCGCAATCCCCATCTTTTCATAGCAAAAAAGAAGGGTAGCGCGTCACTTTCCGCATATGAATTTGCAAACCTCAGAGGTAGGGCAGGCAGGTTATTAACAGATTTTATTGGTAGAACAATAGTGCTGGACGAGGGTTCTTTTGAACCCAGCGATACGAGCTCAGAAGCATCCAATCTCTTTCCTGAAGAGCACAAAGATATAAAAACGGGATACCAAGATATATACGATCAGAATTCTGAATACATTCAAGAAAAACTTGCAAATAATGAAGTGGCAGAAGATGGTTCATCTAAACACTTAATTACTCACATAAGACAAATGCTTTACCGCTATGGTAAAGAACATGGCATGTCTCGACTGAAGGATGTTGGGCTAAGTCTAACCTCGTCTCTGTTAAATACTGCGATTAAAGGATTGAATGAGTTGACGGTGGATCGGGAAGTAGTCCTCGCAAACCGGTATTGGGACCCTATAGATATTAACCGGCTTTCCGATAAATATAATGCGGTTAATCAGCCATTAGTTGCAAGCGTATATGAGCAAGGAATGTGTCAAAATTTTCTAATCTGGATGATGTTTTTACGAGAAAATTTTCCATATTACTTCAACCGCTATTTGGCGGGTGTAGAAAGCGATACTTATCTTTATGGTGTAGCAAAAAGTGCAGAAAGCTGGGCAAGGGAGACCCCTTTAATTGAAATATTACAATCAAGGTTCAACGCTAATGAGGCAGCTATTGACGATAAAATTGATTCGGAAATCGAAAAGCTGAGTAAGTATGTTAGTTATGGATTACCTATGCTATTAAAGCCAATTTCAGACCTTGGTCGCCAAAAAGGCAGTCTAATTTCCGTCATTGAGCTCGGAATGTATACCAAGGTAGCTAGATATTTGGCCGATAGAGGGGTTCCGAGAGAAACCGCCATTAAGGTCAGCAGGGCTCACGGCACAAAAAGTGATGCTGTTCTAGATAAAGCAATTCTATCCAAGGCACTGAATTATTGGGAATTGCAGCACGTTCAACATTTGCTTAACTAATGAGTCTTCATCTATCTGCGTCTTCTCCTGTCCGAAAGTTGAATTAAAGCATAATCATTAGATCGCTCCCGCATCAAACTGAGATGTTGAAACCATCCATTAAAGTCATATATGTGCGATTTAAGATATATGCCAGACTGATTGATCTATAGGAGATAGCATGGAAAAGGCAGTTTGGGTTACATCCTTTGTAGTAAAGATATTACGGTCAAGCCCTTTAGCTATGGATGATTCCGAATATGCCGCCGCCGAGGCAGCGTCTTTTGCGGATTCAGCTGAAGATGCGCGCTCGCAACTCTTGTCGCAACTGGAGAATGCAAAACTTGAGTTAGTCGAAATCCATCAAAGTGCTCCCTTCAATGGCGCCAAATGGATAGCCGACAGCAAGTATAGGGATGACATTCTGCAATTAGTCGAGGAAGTAAAATTTTCCAGTGCTTTTAGATTTGGTGTGTTTAGGGAACATGAAGGGATGGATGCATAAACGGAGGCTACACAGATTCCCGCTATTGTCGCTGTATGGTTTTGCCCGGAAATTCCAACGTAAATACAACAGCACTTTCCCCAGCAAGATAAGCAACACTGGCAGTACCTCCATGAAGATGCATGATGGCGCGCACAATGGACAAGCCCAAACCATTAGATTCGGTGTAAACACTGCGTGATGCGTCACCACGATAAAAACGGTCAAAGATTCGATCAGTATCTATTGGCATAGACGCATCATATTGGTTTACGACAGAAATGGTGTCGGCTACTTCGGTTTGTGCACTGGTGAGCCGAATCCTCGTACCCGGTTTGCCGTAGCGTATGGCATTCAACACTAAGTTATTCACAGCACGGCGCCACATGATTAAGTTGGCAAACATTTTGCCGCTTGCAGTGACCTCAAAGCACATGTGTTTTTCCGCTGCCAAAGGTTCGAAATATTCGGCGATCTTTTCCAGCTCGGTTGGAACATCAATCTCTACCTGGTCGGCAACCGGGTTTTCCTGATCGGCACTCGCAAGAAATAGAATATTTTCTATGATGCGTGCCATGCGTGATAATTCTTCAACATTGGATTCCAGCACTTGCTCGTATTCAGCCGGGCTTCTTGTCTGTTGCAAGGCGACTTGTGATTGTCCCATCATGATGTTCACCGGGGTACGCACTTCGTGCGCAAGGTCGGCAGAAAACTGGTTCAGATGCTGGTACCCTTTTTCCAGCCTGTCCAGCATTGCATCAAATGCCGCTGTCAGCGCGCGTAATTCTGGTGGGGCATCGGTCATCCCAAATCGTACGGACAATTTTGTGGGTGTAATTTCAGCCGCTTTATCACGCATGCGTTTGATGGGGCGCAGCCCGCGACTAAGGATAATAAAAGCCAGTGCTGTGGTCAGTAGCGCTGTCAACACTACCGCTGCGATAACACGGTAAAGATAGGCGGACAGCATCCTGGATTCTTGTGTCATCACATAGGCAGCGGTAATTTCTATCCTATCCTGACTTGTACCGAGCATAGCCAGCGCTGTCACCCAGCGCACTTTTACGCTATCGGTCGTTGTGCTCGTGCGCAGCGCATCCAGACCTATCGCCTTATCTACCGGCACCACAGGCATAGAGGGGGGCAACAGGTTGCCCGGATTCACAACAATGAATGGCGCTTCATCGACACGTTTGAATATGCGCACATCCTGTTCATTGCCAAGCATGCTCTCGAACAGCTCAGGGCGCTCTTCCATTTGTTTGATGTCATACAACGCGTGAAATAGATTACGGAAGTGTTCGACCCTGCCGATCAACGCATAGTCGACGCGCGTCTCCATTGCCTGTTTAACTGAAACGTACAGATAGAAACCCAAACCGCTCACGACCAAACATGCAACAAGGCCAAATAAACCGGCGACCCGATAGCGTAATTCCCAGTTGTTCCAGAATTTCATGATGGGTCCGAGAACATATAACCGACGCTGCGCACGGTATGGATTAATTTTTTCTCAAAGGGCGCGTCTATCTTAGCTCGTAGCCGCTTCACCGCCACATCGACGACATTGGTATCACTGTCAAAATTCATGTCCCACACCTGCGATGCAATCACCGAACGAGATAAGGCTTCGCCCTGTCGTTTGATGAGCAAATGCAGCAGCATGAATTCTTTTTTCGTCAGCACGATATCCACACCTTGCCGCGTAACCTTATGTTTGACGGCATCAAAGTGCAGGTCGCCGATTTGGAATGTTTCAACATCCCGATTGTCCCGCGCTACACCGCGGCGAAGTATGGTGCGCACGCGTAGCAGCAGTTCTGCAAATGAGAAAGGCTTGACCAGATAATCGTCAGCGCCCAGTTGCAAGCCTTTTAATTTGTCATCAAGACGGTCTTTGGCAGTCAGGAAAATAATCGGCACATCACTTTTGGCCCTGAGTGCGCTGATCAAGGTCCAGCCGTCCATCACCGGCATCATCACGTCCAGGATGATCAGCTCATACTCGCCTTCCAGTGCCAGGTGCAATCCATCAATACCATTGCGGGCCACGTCCACTGAATAGCCAGCCTCCTGAAAACCTTTCTTCAGGTATTCACCGGTTTTTTGGTCATCTTCAATGACGAGAAGGGCCATGTAAATTCCTGCTCTGCGAATGTCTTACGATCAATTTTACAGGCTAGTGCCGCATAACGTGATGACAAATTTGTCATCCAAATGACACGGCAATTTCAGCAAGTACGTCTTAGGATATTGAGCAGTTCGTATAAAGCTGGTGCTTCAACCTATTCGAGCCAATACTAACGCTGACTCACGTCCTTTTGGGAAACGCTTCCATGCAAAAAAACACACCCACTTCTGATCTATTATCGCGGCGCCCCACATGGCTTCCGCTATTTGCTATTGCGTTCATCGTCGCCGCTATCGCGCTCGCTTTTGCGTGGGTGGCGGGATGGCTTACGCCAGATAAGCTTACCCCGGCGCGTTTCACCAATGCGATTGAGACCAGCAATGGACAAGTCCATTACGGTTTCCGTCGCGCGCATGCCAAGGGCGTGTGCGTGGCAGGTTATTTTGAAGGTAATGGCCAGGGCGTAGCGCTGTCCCGTGCGCGCTTGTTCGCGCCGGTACGCACGCCGTTTATCGGGCGCATGTCGATTGGCGGCGGCTCGCCCTATGGGTTGGATGCCAAGGCGCGCGTGCGCAGTATGGCGTTGCAATTCAATAGTGACGATGGCCAGCAGTGGCGCATGGCGATGAATGATTTCCCGTTTTTTGCGGTGTCGTCGGTTCAGGCGTTTTACGAGCAAACGGTGGCGAATGCGCCCGACCCTGCAACAGGCAAGCCCGACCCCGCTAAAGTGGCCGCGCTTGTGGCAGCGCATCCAGAATTTGCACGCTTTGCGGATTGGGCCAAAAACACGCCCTGGTCAACCAGTTGGGCGAATACCACTTACCACAGCGTCAATACGTTTCGCTTCAGCAACAGTGCCAGTGAGCAGCATCATGTGCGCTGGTCAATGCAGCCGCAGACAGCCTTCGTGGCTATGTCGCCTGAAGAGCGAGAGGCCGCTGACGATAATTTCCTGACAGAAGATCTCACGACGCGTCTCGCACAAGGGCCCTTGCGCTGGGAGATGGTTGTGACCCTGGCCGCACCGGGTGATTCGATTACAGACCCGTCGCAAACCTGGCCGGAAGATCGCCAGAAAGTGACGGTGGGCGCTGTGGTGATCGAGCGTGCATCGCCACAAACGACCGGCGCGTGCCGCGATATAAATTACGATCCGCTGATACTGCCCACGGGCGTAGACGGGTCTGAAGATCCATTGTTGGCAGCGCGCTCCGCTGTCTATTCGGTGTCATTTAATCGCCGCGAACATGATATTGCCACCGGCAAAGCGGATGCTGCCATCGGTCAAGCGTCGTCACAGGAGGCTTCACAATGAACGACAACGCAAACCATAATCACCTACCCTCGCGGCCTGCTCCGCGTCATTTCAACCTGACCGCGCGCGTTTTGCACTGGAGTATGGCGCTGATGATTTTGGCGATGTTGTTTATTGGTATCGGCATGGTTGCGTCGCTTAGCTTGCGCCCCACTCTGATCAGCCTGCATCGACCGCTCGGCATCGCTATCTTGTTATTGGTGATTGTGCGCTTGATCAATCGTCTTCGTCATCGCCCGCCACCTTTGCCCACCGACCTGCCCGCCGTGCAGGTGTTTGCGGCCAAGGCATCGCATTGGTTGTTGTATGCGCTGATGTTTGCCATGCCGTTGGTTGGCTGGTCTATGTTGTCGGCAGGCGGTTATCCGGTGACGATGTTCGGTGGTTTTACACTACCAGCCATCGCGCCCCACAACGCCACCGTTTATGCCGTATTGCGCAGCGCTCACACCTGGCTGGCGCTGCTGCTGTTTGCCACGGTGCTGGTGCATTTGGCGGCGGCGCTGTACCACGCCTGGATGCGCCGCGATGGGGTGTTTGCGAGTATGGCGCGGGGAGATGATCCAACCAATGCCAATTCAACCAGCGAATAAGTCCTGCCATCGCACAGATAAAGCAATCAGCGAGAGTCATGTTGCCTGTCCTGATTGCGGCGGGAAATCCTGTTCTGCACAATTATCTTGACCTTTGTTTAATCGCGGACAATAATTATCCGCGATACGAAGCCAGTTTGTTGGCCGACATGCCTTAACCCGAGGCTAGACACAAAGGAGCCCTCTAAAATGCAGAGACTTAACTATTTTTCTTTAGCCATGCCAGCCTTTCAGCACCTAGGTGGAATTGATCAATACTGCAAAAAAAGTGCTATGGATCAGACCATAATGCGGCTTGTTCAGATTTACGCTTCTCAGCTGAACGGTTGCGCTTTCTGTGTAGACATCCATTGCAAGGAAGCTAAAATTGCTGGTGAGCGTGAATTAAGAATTTACCATGTGGCAACGTGGCAAGACTCTCCACTGTTTAACGAACGGGAAAAGCTCGCATTTGAATGGACAAAAGCCGTAACGCTGATCAATCAAGGCCCCGTCTCTGATGAATTATTCGAGAGGATGCAACAGCATTTTAGCGATCAGGAGATCGTCGATTTAAATATGCAAATTGCATTTATAAATCTTTTTAATCGCTTCGCCGCGACATTTAAATCAGTGCCGGGTGATAGAGACAAAGTATTAGGACTAGAAAGAGCGAATCTTTCATGATTCTAGGCAATCAAGTCGAATGGGCACTTCACTGCGCGATGATTTTAGGGAGTGTTCCAGAAGGTAAGCTCCTAAGCTCTCGCGCTCTCGCCGAATTTCATGGTGTTCCGAAAGAATACCTGTCGAAGTGCTTGCAGATGCTATCTAGTGCCGGGCTGGTAAATACCACGTCGGGACCTTATGGAGGTTATAGCTTAGCGAAGTCGCCTGCCGAAATTTCGTTTTTAGATGTGGTCGAAGCCGTTGAAGGAAAAACGAAGACTTTCAAATGCAATGAAATCCGCAAAAACAATCCCTGTTTAGCCAAGGTCGATAGAAAGTTCTCAAATCTTTGTGCGATTGCAGCCATTATGTATGATGCCGACGAAGCTTGGAGAGCCGCACTTCGCAGTAAAAAGCTATCCGATATTACCGAAAATCTGGCAGATGGGGTTAGCAGAGAAACAATGTCTAACTTCGTTAGATGGATTGATGAACATTAGGTGGAAAAATGCCTACCTGGTGTCGCCGATACCGGCATCATCCAAATACCGATAGTAATTTTGGTTCATACTTCTGTTCTCTCACCCGACGAAATGGAAGCGCTCTCTGCTGCTTGCAAGACTCCTTACAAGGCATGGGAAAAAACCGGCAAATTGGCGGAGTTGGGCGGCCTATCAGATCCGCAAGCCTGGAAGAGCATCCGCTCATGAGAGCTTGAACCTATTGAAACCGGGAATTTGTGATATCACAGGTTGCGCTATGGCTAGCATTTCTTTTACCTCAACTATCGAAAAACGCGGAATTAATCCTTATGTACTTGTCAGCGCCGAACTCGCTGCGCAACTAAAGAAAAACTGGCGCAAGCCCCTTCCCGTGTTAGTGCAGGTAAACAGTAAGCCTGAGCCGCCGTGGCGTATCAATATGATGCCTGCGGGCGACGGGAGTTTTTATTTGTACTTGAGCCGTGAAGTGCTCAAAGCGTCCAACACCCAGGTTGGTAGCCTGGTGGACGTAAAACTGCAATTTGATGCAAGTTATAAACCGGGCCCCGCTCATCCGATGCCCATTTGGTTCAGTGAAGCATTAGAACAAAATCAACTTGCCAAACAGGGCTGGGATGAACTTACCCCGAGCCTTCAAAAGGAAATACTACGCTACCTGGATCGATTGAAATCAATCGAGGCGCAAACCCGTAATACGCAACTGGCCATACATGTCTTGTCGGGCGGTAAGGGACGATTTTTGGCGAGATCCTGGAATGAGAAGCCTGACTCGTGACGTTGTACTTAGCTTGCGCTATATTTGGAATAAACAACTATTACAGCGCCGGAGTCGGCAATAGGATTAAGTGAAAGGAGAAGTTATATGAAAGATGTTTTACTGGAAAGTGGCACCGTTAAGCGATTCTTTGCAAAAATAGACGGCTTAAGTCGGATATATGATGGAGAAAAGGATTTAGCTTTATTCTTGTGGCGTGCATCAAGAACTGATCAGCCCTGCGAAAACCCCTTGTATCCAGACTTTGTGCCAAGAGAACTCCGCAAAGGCCAATTTAGACCTGCGGACGTTACTATCGAACAGCGTAACGGCATTGACTACATCATCCCTAAGATTTCAAAGAAAACTTCTCGTGGCATCTGGAAAGCACAAGGTACATCTCTTTTTGATCGTCCCAATACATTTGTAGGAAAAAATTGGGAATACATAGAAATACCGGAAGGCACAAAAATCCCTGTCGGACTACTCATTATAAAAGACGATTATAATGAAAGGTTCGAAGCAACACACTATTCCATTGTTCCTGATCACGCAATGTCTTTAAAAGCATTCAAGCTATTAATTGATTCGCTATTGAAAAACATTGAAATTCGTAGAGGCCAGCAAAAAAATGCCTAATATTGACAATGATACTTTACTGGTATCGATTCAGTCTGTATATCAAAGCATAAAGCGCTATGAGTCTCTTCTTAGCTCTGAAACATTAAAAGACCCCGAAAATATTGAGGAGCTTTTACTCTCGTATGACGAAGCACTTGAGGTTCTGAAGAGCTGCTACGGAGAGCAGTTAGAGTTGGGGGCAAATTTGCCGCCTTTAGAGGCTATATTGTATTCAGAATAATGAAACGATAAATTTTAAAGTTACTTCTGCTCTGATGAATTGGGAGAATTTCGGGTTAGGGTGTGCATGGCTTTTAATCCAGTACTGGTATTTCCTGCTTCGCCACTTTAGCCCAAGCGTAAACGCCGCCCGGCATTTTAACCCGTGCAAAACTGCCAAACTGACCTAAGGTTGGTAATTTCTCTCCCGCAGAAAAATGACCCACAACTGGCGCGGTGTCATCGGGCAATGAAAAAGCCACGTAATTTTCAGTGAGCGTTAATTCCGACCTGGACGGTACCTCCGTCAAGCGTCGTGCAATAAATCCTTTTGTGCCGTTACGGGTCGTAACCCGCAACCAGTCTCCGGCGACTGAATCCACTTGTATTAATTCCGCACGCATTAAGGACGCGACGGTAGTAGTTTTTAGTGAAGGGCCGCTGCGCAGATTGGCTTTCTCCGGTTTAATCGACAACCAGCGCGGCGCCAGTTCGACGCGGGGTGGACTGTAGGTGTTTACCGATTTTTTCCGTCCCACCAGTGGCAAAGGATCAACCGCGCCCCGCGCAAATTTGTATATCCCAAAATGCAAATGTGGGCTGGTAGTGATCGCATTGCCGGTATTACCGACGGTGCCGAGAACGTCTCCTCGCCTGACGCGGTCGCCGGGGGACACCGCGATGGAGTCGAGATGCGCGTAATAAAAAGAACGCTGGTCCCCGCGGACCCACACATGTTTTCCACCAAGTGGTGTATTCCCCACGCGGGTAACGCGACCAGCCTCAGCGGCAATGACCGGCGTGCCACGCGGTGCAAAAATATCGATGCCCTCATGCCGTCTTGCTCCACCATCGCGATCAACACCAAAAAAACTCTGCACGGCATTTTCGCGCTCGGTATCAACAGGAAAGCCATAGCGTAGCGGTGACGTTATGGCGATATCCATTAGTCCCTGCGCCGTGTGAGATGGTTGTATACGCACCCGGTATTGGCCAGTATGTTCCGCCGCTATCTTGAGTTGCTGTTCCTTCGCCGCCATGCTGCCAATACGCCTGGGTTCGGTTGCTGCGTCCTTTACATAAAACACATCCACGAAGACCTCCGCGCGCGTATTAATAGACGGAAAAATATTGACCTGGATCAGCTCATCCATTTTTAAATCAAACGCAAAGGTGATGGGTTGTAGATAGTCCGCTTCAAGCAGGCGGCGCTCACTGTAGGGCAAGGATATTGGTAATGGCGCCGCTAAGGATTCCTCCGCTTCCATTCTCCAGCGCTCGGCAGTAGCCTTGAGGTTTTCGCGCAGCAATGCGGAGTAATAGGAATCGTGCGGCGACAGCAGCACCTGGTCTTTAAAATACAGCGCGGCTGCACCAAGAAGCACAATTAACATGATCAGAAGATATTTCATGCTGATTAAGACTGAGTGATAATGAATTAATTCACTTGCGAGGCAGGCACCAAAGTTATCTGGCACCATTACAAATAAGCCACACTTCCTGGAACGACCGGTAGATTATTTCGTTAAGAAAAAATCAATTGCACCCAAGATAATTACCCAGAAGGTGAAAAATGTCAGAGCTATCCGTTAAAAACGCAAAATGGACTTCCCAGATTTCACTAGACACCTAAAAGCCTCATAATCTAATTCCAAGATGAGGTGTCTATGTCAGGCAAAC